>NZ_JANKOG010000019.1:0-149297 GCF_024656005.1 Burkholderia sp. SCN-KJ | reverse complement strand
GGTAGCCGACGAGAGGCCCGTCGACGTGGACGACGACAGCGAAGCGACCGAGCTGTTGGTCGAACTCAGGCCGGTCGACAGCGAACTGATCGAGCTGTTTGCCGACGAGAGACCGGTCGACGTGGACGACGACAGCGACGCAACCGAGCTGTTGGTCGAACTGAGGCCAGTCGACAGCGAAGCGACCGAGCTGTTGGTGGAGCTGAGGCCGGTGGACAGCGAGTTGATGCCCGTCGAGGTCGAAGTGGACAGCGAGCCGATCGAGCTGTTAGCCGACGAGAGGCCTGTCGACGTGGACGACGACAGCGAAGCCACCGAGCTGTTGGTCGAACTGAGGCCGGTCGACAGCGAACTGATCGAGCTGTTTGCTGACGAGAGGCCGGTCGACGTGGACGACGACAGCGAAGCCACCGAGCTATTGGTCGAGCTGAGGCCCGTGGACAGCGAGTTGATGCCGGTCGAGGTCGAGGTAGACAGAGAGCCGATCGAGCTGTTTGCCGACGAGAGACCGGTCGACGTGGAAGTCGACAGCGAAGCAACCGAGCTGTTGGCCGAACTGAGGCCGGTGGACAGCGAGCTGATACCGGTCGAAGTCGAAGTGGACAGCGAGCCGATCGAGCTGTTTGCCGACGAGAGGCCAGTCGACGTGGAGGTCGACAGGGACGCCACCGAGCTGTTGGTCGAGCTCAGGCCGGTGGACAGCGAGCTGATACCGGTCGAGGTCGAGGTGGACAGCGAGCTGATCGAGCTGTTAGCCGACGAGAGGCCGGTCGACGTGGACGACGACAGCGAAGCGACCGAGCTGTTGGTCGAGCTCAGGCCGGTGGACAGCGAGTTGATACCGGTCGAAGTCGAAGTGGACAGCGAGCCGATCGAGCTGTTTGCCGACGAGAGGCCGGTCGACGTGGAGGTCGACAGGGACGCCACCGAGCTGTTGGTCGAGCTCAGGCCGGTGGACAGCGAGCTGATACCGGTCGAGGTCGAAGTGGACAGCGAGCCGATCGAGCTATTAGCCGACGACAGGCCGGTCGACGTGGAAGTCGAAAGCGAAGCGACCGAGCTGTTGGTCGAGCTGAGGCCGGTGGACAGCGAGTTGATGCCGGTCGAGGTCGAGGTGGACAGCGAGCCGATCGAGCTGTTAGCCGACGACAGGCCGGTCGACGTGGAAGTCGAAAGCGAAGCGACCGAGCTATTGGTCGAACTGAGTCCGGTCGAAAGCGAGCCGATACCGGTCGACGTGGAGGTCGACAGCGAAGCCACCGAGCTGTTTGCCGAACTGAGTCCAGTCGAAAGCGAGCCGATACCGGTCGACGTCGAAGTCGACAGCGAAGCCACCGAGCTATTGGTCGAACTGAGTCCAGTCGACAGCGAACTGATACCCGTCGAAGTCGACGTAGACAGGCTGGCAATGCTCGACGTCGTCGTGTTGGCGACCGCATAAAGCTGGCTACCGTTGATCGCGTCCGTGCTGGTCGTGCTGACCAGGCCGGCGGCGACGTTCTGGATGCGCCGCTCTGCCCCGGCCGCACCGACGCTGACGACACCCGCGGAGGAACTCGCGCCGGCGTAGGTGCCGAACGTCTGGCCGCCGATCGTCGTGCTGGTGACGGAACCCGTGCCGCCGGTCGCCGTGTTCGCGGCGCCGATCGTGACGGCATTGGAGCCGAGCGCGACCGAGCCAGCCACGTTTGCATTGGCACCGGACCCGAAGGCCTGCGCGTTGGTGGCGCTGGAGACCGCGGTATCGCCGATCGCGACGCCGCCGGCCGCGGTGGCCGCGCTGCTGTTGCCCAATGCGACCGAGCCTTGACCGGTCGCGGAATTGGCATTGCCGATCGCGACGGCGCCCTGGCCGTTGGACGCGTCGTTTGCACCGAGCGCAACGGCGCCCGTACCGATCGCCGAGTTCGGGTCGCCGATCGCGACCGCGCCGTTGCCCGTCGCCGTTTGGCCACGACCGATTGCCACGGCCCCGCCGATCGCCGTGCTGCTGTTGGCCGTCGTACCGCTCGAGCCGATCGCAACGTTCTGGCCGATCGCGCCGGACACGACGCCATCGCCTTGGGCGATGCCGAAGGCGCCGTTGACCGTCGCGCCGCGACCCATTGCAATGCCGGAAGTCGCGGTCGTCGCGACGGACGACTGGCCACCGATCGCGATGCCATCCGATGCGGCCGACGACGCGGCTGCCGTCGTATTGCCGCCGATTGCGATGGATCCTGCACCCGTCGCCTTGGCGCCGGAATACGAGCCGGACACGCCACCGCTGCCGATGGCCACCGCGCTCACGCCCGACGCGGTAGAAAAATTGCCATAAGCCGAGGCGGCCGTACCGCTGGCCGTTGCCGAATTGCCGGCGGCAATGGCGTTCGCACCGCTCGCGGACGCGAAATTGCCGAGCGCGGTGGTGAAGTTTCCGCTTGCGTTTGCCGTGTTGCCGTATGCCGACGCGTCCTGCCCGTTAGCGGTGGCCAGATAGCCGACCGCGGTTGCCGAGGTTGCGGACGCCGTACCCGTCGTGCCTTGCGCAAAGGCATTCTGGCCAATGGCGATATCGCCACTTCCGAGGGCTTTCGACGTACCGAACGCAATCGAGTTGCCGCCGGCACCGGTTGCCGACGAACCCATCACGACCGCATTGTTGCCACTGGCGGTCGATGCGACGCCGATCGCGATCGCCGACGTCGCGCCTGACGTGACGGACGACTGACCGCCGATCGCGATCGAGTCCGAAGCGGCTGCTTGCGCGCCCTTGGTTGCGTTACTGCCGATTGCGATTGCACCCGCACCCGATGCGATGGTCGAGTTTGCCTGGGACAGCGGCGTCGTGCCGTTACCGCCCGCGCCGCCGATCGCGACCGAGTTCAGCGCGTTCGCGGTCGAGCCGAAGCCGAGTGCGGTGGCGCCGGTGCCGCTGGCGGTCGTTTCGAGACCGGTCGCCACACCCCACAGGGCTGCCGAGGAGAGCATGCCGGTTGCGACGGCACCGTTGCCGTTCGCTTGCGCAAACGAGCCGTATACCGTGACGCCGGTAAAGAGGTTGCCGTTGGAATTACAGCCGGCGACGACCGAATAAGTGCCCGAACCGTCTCCCGCCTGGTTTGCCGTGCCGCCCGGGTTCACGCGGCCGACCGGGCCATTGCTTGCCGTAAAACAGGTTTGCTGTGTGTTGAGCGTGTTGGCCTCCGCGAGCGCGGGGAGGCCAAGAGCGAGCGCGGCGGCGGCCGCGACCACGATGGCGGACTTGTTCGGCTTGCCCCGTGCCGAATCGTGTTCGGATGCCGCGACCCAGGCGCCAAGGGCTTCGTTCCAGATCGAGCGGTATGTGCGGTTCATGTCCTACTACCTCCAAATATGCACGTCACACACCGGTCTCTTTCGTTAGAGGAATCTGCCGTGCGCTCGCGCGAATCTTAAAATTGATGGGCGGAGTTTATTTGAGGCGATATTTTTAGATTGACAAACAGTGATAAATCTAAGGTTTTAGAAGTTAAAAGATGGTTAATGGATCGTGTTTTTTGGTGTTGATTTGTAAGAAAGTTGAAAATGACTGGAAGGTGAAGTGAAGGTCGCGTGCGGATGCGATGTCGGATGAAAAAATCCATATAAATCAACGATGTTGCGGAGTTTTGTGTGCGGCATCGCACATTGACTAACCGAAAAAGTAAGACAAATGAAACGACAAACGTTTGCGGCAAACGTTTGCTTTTCTGAGTTGTAATATTCGACGGAGCGCTAGTTCTTATGCATTGGATGCTCTCGTTAATTTATTAATATGGGATTTGATGTGGATTTTTAATTGTATTTATTAATTTCCTGGCAAATCAAAAAAACACGAGCCGCGGAGTTTCCGATTATGCTGGTTTGCGCATCTCATCGGCCGCGCGCGCCCGTCGGGCGGGCCTTCCCCGGGGCCGGTTTCACAAAGTTGTAAAAAAATGCTACAGGCGCATTGGCTCAGCTATTGGGATTCCAGTCCCGAATCTGTCCAATTGACGTATTTCATATGATGGGTTCGGGAAGGAGGAGACGAGGTGCCAGATCGCCCCGCGCCGGGTAGTCATGCAACCGGAGTCGTTGCGATGACGGCGGGGCGTCCACGATGACGGCCGAAGATGCGAACGATGGGGCAACGGTGAGCCGCGAGCAGGAAACCCGGATCTGCTTCACGGTGACTCGACCGTGCTGGCAAGGGGGACATCCCGCGGGAGAGAAAGACGACTCGCAAGCGCGTCGGATGAGCACCGTCAGGCTGATGGGTGTCCGTTGGCTGGCGTGATGCCGCGCCCAAATCGCCGGATGCGAGCCGGGGTGCTGTTCGCTTTCGTCCGGAAGGGTGAACCACGGTGAGGATGGCAGCCGCGGCAATGCGACTCCGTTCTGCCACCCGGTCCGGGCGGCGCAGTACATCGTCCCGGACAATGCGCCGGCGGCCGGCCTGCACCGCCGGCAATCCGCCGCCGCAGCCTTATTTCCGCATGAATCGCAGCGCGAGGCGCGCCATGCGCGGCACGAACATCGGGCGCAGCAGCCGTTTGTCGTACCCGGCCATGCGCCGATCGTTCTCGCTGACGCACAGTTCGATCAGTTCGCGCGGGTTCAGCGCATCGCCGATGTCGGCGGTGCTCGTCGCCGGAAAGTTCGCGTCGTGCGCGACGCCGTCCGCATCGATCCCGCGTGCGATGCCGATGCGTTCCCGGATCAGGAATGCCCACACGGCCGCCACCCGTGCGAAGAACCACGGCCGGCGCCACCACGGCAAACTCCGCCAGTACCACGCATACCAATTCACGAAGAACAGGATGTGCCGGCCTTCCTCCTGGATCACGGGCTCGAAGGTGTCGACGAGTTCGGGCGGGAAATAGCCGGAGCGCTGCGCGGAGCGGAACAGGCCGAACGCGAAGAAGCTGTCGATGCATTCGCTGAAGCCGGTCACCATCCACGACCACTCGGGGTCCTTCGGAGCAGGATAGGCCGGTTCGGGGGCGAGTTCGATGCCGTATGCCTGGACCAGCTTCGACAGCACGACCTTGTGCCGAGCCTCCTCGGCGCCGTCCATCTCGAGCGCCTGGCGCAGCAGCGGATCGCCGACGGTTGCGGCGAAGGTGGCGACGCGGATCGACGCGCGGCCTTCGGTCTGCACGGCGATGTCCCAGATCGGCAGCGACGTGAGCCGCTTGAGTTCGTCGGGCTTGAGCGGCGGCCAGTCGATGACGGCCGGCTTGTACGGATTGTGCGTATCGAGCAGCATGCGGCAGAACATTTGCCTGTGCGCATCGGAACCGATCCTGACCGGACCTTGACGTTCGAAGGTCCAGTTGCGCATGGCATGATCCGCCGCTGCATGGTCTTCCTGCAGCGTGTCGGACATGGCTGTTGTTATGCGATTACGAGACGAAAGATTCTTGCATAGCTTCCGTAATCGCGCATTCTCGAGCGGCCCTGCGCTGCCGGGTGCTGCGCTCAGGCCTGTGTATCGACCCAGAGGCGTCCCCAGCGGGACGCGTACGCGAGCGCGTGTTCCTCTTCGAAGAAGAAATCGATCGCATCGAACGACACGGCGCGCGGCGACGGGCCGCCGCTTGCCTTCTCGATCGTCAGGTTCGCGGCGAACAGCCCGTTCGGCAGCCGGGCGGCGGCGGGGGCGACTTCATAGCCCTTGTAACGGATCGTGCGGTTCATGGCGTGCGCATGGAAGGTTCGGGCTTTCAGCGTACGAAAACCCGCGGCCCGCGTGAACCAATCTTTCGGCCAATGCAAATCACGTGGCGGGCCGGATCGTTATCGGGGTGGGGAGCCGGCATGAAGCAGGCGGCAGCGCTGCGATGCGCGCCGGACGGCCGGACGCACGCAGCCCGCGCACGGCGAACGTCGTCGGCCGGGCGCGGGCTGCGGGGAGCGGGGATTACTGGTTGGCGATCTTCAGCACGGGCGCGAGCGCGTCGACCGACGCGGCATGCGTGGCCGCGCGATGCGATGCGAACGCGAGCGCGAATTCGGCTGCCTGCGAGCCGACGGTCTCGAGCTGTGCGACGACCTTCGGATCCGAGCAGCTGTCGGCGCTTTCGAAGCGCGTTTCGAGCGTGTTTACGGTGGCGCCGAACGGGGTCGGCCAGCCGCGCAGCGCGTGGACGATCGAGCGCAGCGACGTCAGCACGGTGCCGGCGGCTTGCCAGCCGTAGGCCGTGACGATCAGGCCGACCGCGCGGCCGTCGAGGTACGGGCGCTCGTCGGCGCGCAGTTCCTCGAGCGTGTCGAGCGCGTTCTTCACGAGGCCGGACACGCCGCCGTGATAGCCGGGCGTCGCGATGATGATCGCGTCGGCTTCGCGCACGGTGTCGATCAGTTCCCGCTGCGCGTCGGTCAGCGTCTTGTGTTCGGGGGCGTAGTGCGGCAGCGTGTGCAGGAACGGGCCGTCGAACAGGCGCGTGCGTGCGCCGGCGGCTTGCGCGCCGCGCAGCGCGAACGACAGCGCGCGCTCGGTCGACGACGCGGCCCGGGTGGTGCCGCCGATGCCGACCACGAACGGGCGGCGGTGTTGATCGAATGCAGTCAAAGGGCGCTCCTTGGGGATGGCTTGCCCGGCTAAGCACAGGCTTAAAACCAGATGGTAACGACCCCGCCGCCACTCTGAAAACGACTTTTCGTTCTATCGATATGCCAGGCACGCGGGGCGCGGGTGCGCGCGGCGACGCAGATGGATAGCAGAAATGCTTGGTTGGGACGGCGAGCCGCACTCGATAAGATGGGCCCGTCTCCTCCATAAATGTCTCTACTGACATGGGTTGGCCCCGCCGCGCGGATGCAGGCGGGGCTTTTTTTTCGTCCGGCGCCGGAAAGGGGGCGCGATGCGCTGCGTTACTCGAACACCGGCCGGAAGAAGCTGCGCTCGTAGCTGACGATGCAGCGCGTTTCTTCTGCATACCGGAACGCGGCCTGGCACGCGGGATCGGCCTTCGAGCGTTCGCGGTAGCGCTCGTATTCGGCGAGACTCGGGAACGAGAACATCGCGAGCGCGATGTTGCTTGCCCCTTCGGAAGGCAGGAAGTAGCCGTGGTGCGTACCGCCGAATTGCTCGACGAGCGGAATCCACATCTTGCCGTAGGTTTCGAACTGCTCGAGTTTGTACGGATCGATGACGTAGCGAAGGAAGCAGGTGACCATGGGCGCTCGCGGTGCGGTGGAGGATCAGCGAGTCTGGAGCGCGTCGCCGGGTGTGTCAACGACGATGCGGGGCGCTCGCGCGGGGCATCGCGAGTCCGGAATCGCGCGGCATGGGGTCGGCGACGAAGTGCGTCTCACGCATTGCTTGCAGGCACAACGATCGGTGTGTTCGACCACGTGTCCGAAGGCGCCGAACGCATGAAAATGCACACCGTCGCGCCATCGCCTCGCTTCGAATTCTCGTCTTTTTTACGACATTTTTTCTTGCGACGCCTCGCGGCGCGCTCCTAGACTTCGGTCATCCTGACCACGGAGCGCTGCCATGTCGATATCCCGGAACACGATCGCCGAACGTTCACCCGCCGCGCCGCCTGCCATGCGCGCCGACCGGGTCATCGTGCGGCGCTTCGATCCGGCAGTCGACAGCTACACGCAGCTCACAGCGCTGCTGCATCGTGCGTTCGCGCGACTCGGCGCGATGGGGCTCAACTGTACGTGTGTCGACCAGGCCGAGGAGGTCACGCGTCGCCGCGCGGAAGCGGGTGAATGTCACGTCGCGGTGTCCGGCTCTCGCGTCGTCGGCACGATGACGCTCTACGCCACCGATCCGGCGTCGCCGTGTTCGCTGTACCGTCGCGACGGCGTCGCGAGCGTGCGGCAGGTGGCCGTCGATCCCGGCTGGCAAGGCGGCGGGATCGGTGCGACGCTGCTCGCATTTGCCGGGCAGTGGGCCGCGTTGCGCGGTTATTCGCTGCTCGCGCTCGATACGCCGCATCCCGCGTCGCATCTGCTGGCGTTCTACCGGGCCCAGGGCTTCGACGTCGTCGATATCGTGCGCTTCGCCGGCAAGCGCTATGACAGCGCGATCCTGTGCAGGCGTCCCGCTGCATGCGTCGCGCGTCGCATGTCGCCGGCATCACGGCGGGGCGTGCGGCCTGTCGTGATGGCGCAATCATGGGCGTTTCGCGCGATCGCGGCGATCCGGGCCGACTGGCGTGCGCGTCGCGGTACGCGCTCGCCGGCGATGGGGGCGGCCGGCGCGGCCAGCTGCCGCTCGTCGCCGTGGCGTCCGCGTCCGCGCGGCCGCGTCGCGGCGCGAACGGTGGGAACGGTGGGAACGGCGCGAACGGTGCGCGCGGCACCGGCCTGATTCGGCGTGCCGGCGTGGTCCTACTCGTCGCGAGCAGGCGTGTCGCCACCGCCGCGTGCGAGGCGCCATGCGATCGTGCCGAGCACGCCGACCGCGACGACCAGCGCACCCCACAGCACGTAACGGCGGGCCGCATCCGTATCGGCTGCGGGCCCGGGCGGGACCGCCGAGGCCGACAGCGCCGCACCGACGCGCGCGGGCCGCACCTCCGGCGCCATTCCGACCAGCAGCGCATCGCGGCTCACGGCCGACGACGGCAGCGACGCATTGCCGACACCGAGCGTGAACGGCGGCATGCCGCGCGCGACGAAGGTCAGGGCGGCCGGATGCCAGCCGACCGCGACGGCCGGCTGGCCGCCGCCGAGTCCGCCGTTGCGCATGTCGACGACGATTCGCCATACGCGATCGGGATTCGACGCAAACGCCAGCGGCGGGTTGCGCTGTTCGCCGCCCTTGCCCTGCAGCCGGAACAGCACGGCGCCGGCGACCTCGCGCCACGGCGCCTGCGCGTCGGGGCGACTCTGCAACGTTGCGCGCGCAACCGTATTCGGTTGCGGCAGGTCGATGCGCACGCGGTCGACCGGATAGGCGCCGTCGGTATCGAACAGATACTCGCCGGGCGCGCCGCCGGCCCGCACATGTACCGCTTCGCGCCATTGACGCGGCACGGCAGCGGAGTCCGCAGTGCGCGCATCGTGCGGTTGCGTTTCGATCTCGATCGATCCGATCGCGGGCGCGCCGTCGAGCCAGTCGAGCCGCAGGTAGCGCGGTCCCGCGCCCTCGAGCGCGATGCGTTCCTGCACCAGCAGGTCGCCGCCGCGGCCGACCTTCAGCAGTTGCGTGCTGCCGAGCGAGCGCCAGCTGCGCAGGTCGTCGCTCGCTTCGACGGCGACACGGCCCTGGTAGCTGTCGTCGCTTACATGCACGAGCAGCGCGTCGACCTCGCCATCCGCATGCGACAGGTCGACGAGATCGGCCGCGTGCTTCGCGCGAGCCGGCGCGGTGACGGCCGCGCGTAGCGAGCCGTCCGGGGCGACCGACACGCCGAGCGGCGCCTGACCGTCGTCGGCGCGCGCGGGCGGCAGCGGGAACCAGTGCACCGGCGTGCGCGCCGGCGGCACGGCGGCCGCCGCAGGCGCATCGAGCGAATACGGCACGGGCTCGCCGGCGCCGTTGAACACACGCACGTCGCCGAGATCGTCGCGCCGGCTGGCCGCATACACGGCCTGCGGCACGGTGAGCTGGTAATACGCGGCGCTGCCGTCGAGATCGAGCGAGAAGCGCCGCGCGACGCGTTCCGCGCCGGGGGCGCCGTCGGCCGTCGCGAACGACGTCAGCAGGCTCAGGCCGAGCAGGGCTGCGAGTCGTTTCATGGTTGGGTGTCGCCCGGTTGGGCCGCGGCCTTCGGCGGCAGCGGCGAGAAATAGCCGATCAACAGCAGCAGGATGCCGATGCCGATGAACGACACGATGCGTTCGATGCCGGTGACGTGCGACAGGTCGAACAGGAACAGCTTGATCACCGTGAGCGCGAGGAGTGCGGCGCCGACGAACCACAGCGGACGCAAGCCGCGGCGCGTGGCCCAGATCATCGTCGCGAGCGCGCAGAGCGTCCAGTACACGGAGACCGACGCCTGCACGAGCGTCGATTCCGCCATCGCGTCGAATGCGTACGGCACGCCGGTCCAGTGATGCAGCGTGCGCAGCAGGATCGCGTTCAGCCACAGGAAGGCCGTTGCGCCGGCCGCGCCGAGCAGTTCGACGCGATAGTTGCCGAACGGCCAGCCGAGCGTGCGCGCACGCACGAACCACGACGCGGCGAGCGCATAGACCACCACCAGCACGAGGTCGAGCGGATTGAGCAGAGGAATGCGCGCCCAGCTGCCGCCGTCCTGCGTGAAGTTCGCGTAGAAGGTCCAGGCCCACATCACGACGATCAGCGGCAGCGACGCGAGCGCGCACACGCGCGCTATGCCGTTGCGGCGCGTCAGCCACATGCCGGCGAACGCGAACAGGCTCCAGCCGACCATGAACACCTGCTGGATGCCGAACGAGGACAGCACGGTGTCGATGTCGTAGGCCAGGTGGAAACGCTGATGCAGCGTGCGCAGCAGCAGCGCGTTGAACCACAGGAACACGGTCGCGAGCGCGGCAAGGTCGGCCGCCAGCGGATGCCAGGCGACTCCGAGCGTCTTCAGGCGGCGCAGCCAGGTGGCGAACGCGACGAAGATCAGCAGTTGCGCGACGTCGAGCGGATTGAGCAGCGGCAGCCAGAACAGCGGCGACGCATCGCCGTCGCTCGTCACGCTGGCGATGCTCCACAGCCACAGCAGCGCGGCGAGCGGCGCGGCACCCCATACCTGATACGCGCGCGGGAACGCGGCGACCGGCCAGCGCAGGCGCGAGCCGGGGCCCGACACCAGCAGAAGCAGCGCGCCGAAACCGTAGGCCCACGCGCTCCAGCTCCACGCCCCTTCGGGGACAAACGCGCGCAGGCGCCAGAAGCCCTCGAGCGAGAACAGCCCGCACAACGTCCAGAACATCAGCGTGTGCAGCGGCGCGATCACGGGAACGGGGATGGCCGCCACGGCCGACGTGCCCGCCACCGGACCGGCGGCCGCCGTGCCGCGCGACTGCCGCAGCAGCAGCGCATAGCATGCGACGACGGCGATCGGCCACGCGAACGCGCCCATGCCCGACAGCGGCGCCTCGTGCGAATCGAACGCGCGCAACGCGAGCAGCGCGAGCACCGGCGTCAGCGCGAGCGCCGGCCATTCGGCGATCGGCCACGCGAGCTTGCGGCGCGCGACGTGCGCGAGCCACGCGGTGCCGGCGGCGAACAGCGCGGTCGCGTCGACGACGAACCGGTCCGCATGCAGGTCGACGTGACGGCCCGCGTAGACGAGGATCTCGTGCAGTCCGCCGCTCAGCCACCACAGCAGCCCCCACGCCGCGGCGGCCGCGCCGACGTCCGGCATCCACGCGTGCCACATGCGCGCTTCGTCGCGTCCGTGCAGCCACCAGCCCGTGAACAGCCCGGCGAGCGCGATCAGCAGCATCGCGATGTATGCGCTGTTGAGCACCGGCAGCGTGTTCGTGTCGGCCGGGCCGAGCAGGCTCGTGAAGAATGCGCCGGCCGCGGCGATCTGCATCAGCAGGCCGAAGCCGAACGGCGCAAGGCGCTTCTCGCGCACGCCGACCCACACGATCGCCGCGCCTTCGATCGCCCACGCGGCACTGGTCGTCGGGCCCGAGAACGCGAGCGGCACCGCGAGCGTCGCGAAGATCACCGCGAGCGCGAGCATCGCTTCGAACAGCAGCGCGAGACGATCGCGGCGCCGCGCGAGCCAGGCGGCGATTGCGACGTAGAACGCCGACAGCGCGACGGCGCTCCATGCGAGCCCGAACGGCAGGTCCTTCACGAGCGACGCCTGCAGCGCGGTCGCGACGATCGGCGTGCCGAACACGAGCGTGCCGTCGACATAGTGGCGCAGCGCCAGCTCGCGTTTCACCGCGTACAGCAGCGCGATGCCGACATACATCAGGAAGAACAGGATCAGGAACGGCTCGGTGGTCGCGAACAGCGCGGGGCGGTAGGCCGTCACGCCCCACGCCGAGCCGATCGTGAACGTGAACACGAAGCCGAGCAGGTTCAGCGGACGCCAGGCCTTGAACCACGCGATCGCGAAGATGCCTGCGTTCAGCAGTGCGTAGTAGCTGAACAGCGCGACATGGCTACCGTGGCCGGTCGACAGCAGCACCGGCGCGAGAAAGCCGCCCGCGCTGCCCATGAACGCGAGCGGCAGCGCGTTCTGCTTCACCGCGAGGAACGCGCTCAGCGCGCACACCGCGACCATCAGCGGGAACGCCGCGCCGACCGGCAGCAGCGTGTAGAGCTTGGTCGCGGCGAAGATCGTCAGGTACAGGATGCCGATGCCGCCGCCCTGCAGCACGAGGCCGTACGCCGCGCGGCGCGCACGCACGCGCCAGCCGATCGCGAGCAGCGCGGCCGCGGCGAGCGCCGTGCCGGCCAGGCGGAATTCGATCGGCAGCATGTCGTTGTCGGCCGCGTACTTGAGCAGGAACGCGACGCCGAAGAACAGCACGATGATGCCGACGCGCACGACCGTGTTGCCGCCGAGCAGCCAGTCGCGCGCAGCGCGGAGCGCGCGTTCGGCGATACCGGGTTCGCGGGGTTCGGGCGGGGCGGGTGGGGCCGGCGGCGTGGTCGTTGCGGGTGCACGCGTCGGTGCGCCGGCGGCGGCCGGTGCGGCGCTCGTCCGCATGGCGACTGCCGGCGCGGGAGCGGGCGCGGACGTCGACGACGGCACGCCGGCGCTCGCGACGGCAGGCTGCACGGATGGTCGAGGCGGGATCGCGGCGGGCGCGGGCGTGATGGCGGAGGGAGGCGTCGACGGCACCTGCGCGGCGCTGCCGCTCGTCGCGGCACCGGCCTTCGCGCCGGCGAGCTGGCCGCGCAGCACGTCGAGCTCGCGCGTGAGCGCGTCGACCGTCGCTTCGAGGCGCGCGACGCGATCGGCGAGCGGCACGGGAGCGGGTTGCGGCGTCGCGGAAATCGCGAACGCGTCGGGGGTCGTACCGCCGTGCTTGCGCGTGCGTTGCTGCAGTGCGTGGCCGATGCAGAACCCGGCCGCCGCACCGAGCAGCGTGCCGTTGGCGGCGGAGAAATCCCCGAACAATGCGGCGATACCGCCCACGATGAAACCGATTGCGGCAAAAGCCCAATTCATCGCCTTGCTCCCTCTCTCATTTCGTTATCGTCCTTCGATCGTCGCGTGGCCCGATCGAGGCTGTTTCCGTATGGCCGGCAGGCGAACCGGCATGCGCGGACTGCCGGCGCAGCGTCACGCGCAAGGCGCGCGGCGACGTCGCGATCGGCGTGTTTGCCGGAATGTATCACAATGGCCATGGGGGATTTTCTGGGTTGCGGGTGGGCCGCGAAGCATGGCTATCGCGCGTGCGCGGCGCCGGTTTTCGTACGACCATTCTTTTTCCCGGCGCCGGGCGGGCGAGACGGCCCGATCGGACGTGGAATTGTCGTAAAGCGACGCGCGGTTTTTGCGGGTTGTCGCAAAACGCCGCCGCTCGCGCGTCGCGCTGCTGCGCACAAGTCACACCCGCGATGCCCGCCGGTGCTGGCTGTGCGCGTATTGCGTCGCCGCAATCGGGGGCCGCCGAGCGCCGCGCCCCGCGGGGCGGGCCTGCGGGGTGTGTCGTATTTGCGCAAGCGTTTGTCGTAATTCGTCGGCAGGTCGGGGTTTTTTCTGGCAACTATGTAGGCACGTTGAGTCACACGCGTGAGTCCCCGCTACACGAGGAGAAGGTTTCGATGGATGCCCCCAAGGTCGTAGTCGAAGGTCTGTGCAAGGTATTTGGAAGCAACCCGCAGCAGGCGCTCGACATGCTCGCCGCCGGCGCAACGAAAGACGATGTGCTCAAGCGTACCGGTCAGGTCGTCGGTGTGCACAACGTATCGTTCGACGTGCAGGAAGGCGAAATATTCGTGCTGATGGGCCTGTCCGGCTCCGGCAAATCCACGCTGATCCGCCTCGTGAACCGGCTGGTCGATCCGAGCGCCGGCAAGGTGCTGATCGACGGGCTCGACGTCGCGTCGGCACGCCGCTCGGCGCTGACCGCGCTGCGCCGCAAGGACATGAGCATGGTGTTCCAGTCGTTCGCGCTGATGCCGCATCGCACCGTGGTGTCGAATGCCGCGTTCGGCCTCGAGGTCGCGGGCGTCGGCAAGAAGGAACGCGAACGCCGTGCAATGGAAGTGCTCGAGCAGGTCGGCCTCGCACCGTTCGCGCACAAGCTGCCGTCCGAGCTGTCGGGCGGCATGCAGCAGCGCGTCGGCCTGGCCCGCGCGCTGGCCGTGAACCCGTCGCTGATGATCATGGACGAGGCGTTCTCCGCGCTCGATCCGCTCAAGCGCCGCGAAATGCAGGACGTGCTGCTGCAACTGCAGAAGGAGCAGCGCCGCACGATCATGTTCGTGTCGCACGATCTGGAAGAGGCGCTGCGCATCGGCAACCGCATCGCGATCATGGAAGGCGGCCGGCTCGTGCAGGTCGGCACGCCGCAGGACATTATCGCGAACCCGGCCGACGACTACGTGCGCGCGTTCTTCGACGGCATCGACACGAGCCGCTATCTGACGGCGGGCGACCTGATGCAGACGGGCGCCGTGCCGACCATGTCGAAGTGCGACGCCGCGAACGTCGCAGCGACACTGAACGGCAGTGCCGAATATGCGTTCGTGCTCGACGCCGCACGCAAGATCCGCGGCTTCGTCACGCGCGAGGCGATCGGTCAGGACACGCCGTCGGTGCGGCCGATCGAAAGCATCCGGCGCGATGCGTCGCTCGAACATGTCGTCGCGCGCGTCGTCGCGAGCCCGAATGCACTGCCCGTCGTCGACGACGACGGCTGCTACTGCGGCTCGGTCGACCGTGCTCTTATCCTGAAGGCCATCACGCGTTCGCGAGGCTCCCATGTCTGAAATGATTCCGCTCGGTACCTGGGTCGACCAGTCCGTTCACTACCTGCTCGATCATGACGCGGCGACGTTCGATACGATCGGCCGTGCGATCGAGGGTCTCGCCGCCTTCGTCGAGCACAGCCTGCAGGCGATCCCGATGTGGCTGATGATGGCGATCTTCATCGGCGTCGGCTTGTGGCGCGTGGGCTGGCGCTTCGCGCTGTTCACCACCGCGTCGCTGCTGCTGATCTTCGCGACGGGCTTCTGGGACCAGACGGTCATCACGCTCGGCCTCACGCTGTCGTCGACGATCATCAGCCTCGTGCTCGGCATTCCGCTCGGCATCTGGGCCGCGAAGAGCAAGTGGGTCGCCGCGATCGTGCGTCCGATCCTCGACCTGATGCAGACGATGCCCGCGTTCGTCTACCTGATTCCGGCCGCGATGCTGTTCGGTCTCGGCCGCGTGCCGGGGATCCTGTCGACGGTGATCTTCGCGATGCCGCCGGCTGTGCGCCTGACGAGCCTCGGCATCCGTCACGTGAACCGCGAGATCGTCGAAGCCGGCCAGGCATTCGGCTGCACGCCGTGGCAGCTGCTGTACAAGGTGCAGTTCCCGAACGCGCTGCCGTCGATCATGCAGGGCGTGAACCAGACGATCATGATGGCGCTGTCGATGGTGATCATCGCGTCGATGGTCGGCGCGGGCGGCCTCGGCAACGACGTGCTCGCAAGTATCCAGCGCCTCGACATCGGCCTCGGCTTCGAAAGCGGTCTGTCGGTCGTGCTGCTCGCGATCATTCTCGACCGCATCACCGAGAGCTTCGGCCGCGCGCCGGGCACCGCGAAAGCACCGCTGTTCTCGGGCCTGAAGCAGCTGTTCCGCGCGAAGGCCGCGCCCGCGCAAGCGTAAGCAACCGGCGGCCGGTTCGACTTCCGGCCGCCTCTTCCGATTCGATACCGGCTTCCGTGGCGTTTGCCACGGGGCTGGCTGCGTGCAACCTGCTCAACCGTTCGCCAGGAGCTCGATGTGACGTCCGCCGCCGCTGCCGCCGTGCCCGCCGCTCGCGTTTCACCGGTTTCGTCCCTTGCCCATTTCGGTTTCCTGACGCTGCCGCACTTCTCGATGATCGCGTTCTCGAGCGCGGTCGAAGTGCTTCGGATGGCGAACTACGTCGGGCGTGCCGATCACTACCAGTGGTCGATCTATTCGCTCGACGGCGCCCCCGTGCGGGCCAGCAACGGCATCGCGGTGCGGCCGACCCAGGCGCTCGACTACACGAACCTGCCCGACGTGATGATCGTATGCGGCGGGATTCACATCCGCGAGGTGGTCGACGACGGCGCGCGCGACACGCTCGCGGCGCTCGCCGAACGCGGGTTGCCGCTCGGCGGCATCTGCACCGGCGCGTATGCGCTGATGTCGGGCGGCCTGCTCGACGGCTATCGCTGCACCGTGCACTGGGAGAACCTGTCCGCGCTGCATGCGGAGTTTCCGCAGGTGGGGTTCGCCGACGAGCTGTTCGTCGTCGATCGCGACCGGCTCACCTGCACCGGCGGCACCGCGCCGCTCGACCTGATGCTGAATCTCGTCGGCATGCGTTTCGGCCAGCAGCTCGCCGCGCAGGTGTCCGAGCAGTTCATCCTCGAACGTATCCGCAGCTCGACCGATACGCAGCCGATTCCCGTCGATGCGCGAGTCGGCTTCTCGCGCGCGGAACTGATCGAGGTCGTGCGGCTGATGGAAGCGAACATCGAGGAGCCGCTGTCGCTCGAGGAACTCGCGCGGCTCGTGCGGCTGTCGCAGCGTCACCTGCAGCGGATGTTCAAGGTGTACCTGAACGTGTCGCCTACTCACTATTACCTGACGCTGCGGCTGAAACGCGCGCGTGACCTGCTGCGCACGACCGACGCGTCGATCGCGCGCGTGACGACGACGTGCGGATTCCATTCGCCGTGTCACTTCAGCAAGGCGTATCGCGCGCAGTTCGGTCACGCGCCGAGCTACGAGCGACGGTTGCCGGGGCGCTGACGCCACCCGCGCGAACCATTCGGTCCGCGACGCCGCCGGGATCGCGGCGCGCGGCTTCAACCATCGATCCCGCCCCCATGAAAAACGACGTCACTTTGAGGAGAAGACAGATGAAGCGCCAATTGATCGCAGCGGTATGCGGGATCGGGATGGCCGCGCCGATGTCGGCGGTTTATGCGGCTGACGCGCCCGTGTGCAAGAACGTGCGCTTCGCGGACGTCGGCTGGACCGACATCGCTGCCACCACCGGTCTTGCAGCGACGATGCTGCAGGGGCTCGGCTACGCGCCGACCAAGACGATCGCGTCGGTGCCGATCACGTTCGCGGGCATCAAGAGCAAGCAGATCGACGTGTTCCTCGGCTACTGGTCGCCGACGATGGACCCGATCATCCAGCCGTTCACGAAGGCCGGCACGATCAAGGTGCTCGCCACGCCCAACCTGACCGGCGCGAAATATACGCTCGCGGTGCCCGACTACGTGTACCAGGGCGGCCTGAAGTCGTTCGCCGATATCCAGAAGTACGCCGACAAGCTCAACGGCAAGATCTACGGGATCGAACCGGGCAACGACGGCAACCTGCTGATCAAGAAGATGATCGACGGCAACCAGTTCGGCCTCGGCAAGTTCAAGATGGTCGAGTCGAGCGAGGCCGGGATGCTGGTCGAGGTGAACCGCGCGATCCGCGACAAGCAGTGGATCGTGTTCCTCGGCTGGGAACCGCATCCGATGAACGTGCAGATGAAGATCGACTACCTGAGCGGCGGCGACGACGTGTTCGGCCCGAACTACGGCGAGGCGAAGGTGCTGACGGCCACGCCGCCGGACTACGCGCAGCGTTGCCCGAACGTCGCGAAGTTCGTGTCGAACCTGCAGTTCACGACGTCGATCGAGAACCACGTGATGCTGCCGATCATGAACAAGGAAGACCCGAACAAGGCCGCCGCCGCGTGGCTGAAGGCGAACCCGCAGGCGCTCGACAAGTGGCTGGCCGGCGTGACGACGCTTGACGGCAAGCCGGGCCTGCCGGCAGTGAAGGCGTATCTCGGCGTGCAATGAGCGTCGACGTGACCGGCGCGCTCGCCGAAGGCGGCGCGCCGGCGTGATGAAACGCGGCCCTCCCGTATCGTGCGGGCGGGCCGCGTTGCTTTCGGGCTTCGCGTCGATCGACGCGGCGCCGGGCCGCGAACACCCGTCACGACCCCTTCGTTGCCGCCGGCACGTCGAACACGCGATCGAACGCCCACTGGAACACGAACGCATAGCCGAAGAAGAACGCGAACAGCCCGATGTCGACGACGAACGCGTCGAACCACGAGATGTCGAGCCACCACGACACGACCGGCACGAGGATGAAGATCAGCCCGCCCTCGAATCCGGTCGCGTGCAGGATCCGCCGCCCGAGCGTACGCGTCGGCTGTCGGCGCGATGCTTCCCAGCGCTCGAACAGCGCGTTGAAGATCATGTTCCACAGCATTGCGATCGCCGACATCGTCGCCGACAGCGCGCCCGAGTAGACGAGGCCCTGCTTGAAGAGCGCCGCGATCGCGGGCGAGATGCAGGAAATGGCGATCGCTTCGTAGAGCACTGCCTGCGTGATCCTGCGCGGTAGGCCTTGCACGTTGGTTCTCCGGTTCGACGGTCGTTGGTTCGTCGATGGTTGGGCGGTGGGTTGGCCGCTGCTGCGTGCCGCGGCCGCCGTGCCGCGACGTCCCGGAAGGCTACCCGCGTTGCGCGCGCGCCTCAATTCACCTAATCTCACGCGGATTGAATCGAATTCAACCCGGCCGGATCCGGCCCGCGAGGCCTCGTGTTCTCGAAAATTCCCCTGACCGCATTACGTGTATTCGAGTCGTGCGCGCGGCTCGGCACGTTCAAGGCGGCCGCCGACGAACTGTCCGTGACGCCGGCGGCCGTGTCGCATCAGATCAAGTCGCTCGAAAGCCGGCTCGGCGTACTGCTGTTCGAGCGCGGCGCGAGCGGCGTGCGGTTGACGGACGAGGGCGAGCAACTGTTTCGCGCGTGTCACGACGCGCTGCTCGGCATGAGCCGCGGGCTCGATGCGCTGCGGCCCGCGACGGCCGATGCGCGCACGCTGGTGCTGACCACCACGCCCGCGTTCGCCGCGATGTGGCTGATTCCGCGGCTCGGCCGGTTCCGGCGCGTCGATCCGCAGTTGCACATCAAGGTGGAAACCGGCAACGCGCTCGTCGATCTCGAACGCGACGCGCGGGTCGATCTCGCGATCCGCGCGACGTCGCGCACGTTTCCCGCGCTGCACGAGATCGCGCTGATCGACGAGTATTTCGGCGCATATGCGGCGCGCGGCCTCGACGTCGGGCGCGCGAACGAGCGTATCGAGCTGATCGAGACCACCTGGGATACGCCGCTTCCCGTGTCGGTCGACTGGGCGTCGTGGTGCCGTGCGGCCGGCCGCGAAGCGTGGCTCGAGCGCGCGGTGTTCCGCCATTACGACGACGAGCATTACGCGCTGCAGGCCGTGCTGCATGGCCAGGGTGTCGGGCTGCTCAGTTCTGTGCTGGCCGCCGAGCACGTCGAACGCGACGCGCTGACGCCGATCGATGCATCGGTGCGGCTCGCCGGCGCGCGTTTCGTCGCACTGTGCCGGCCCGGGCGAGAGCGCGAGCCGCGGGTCCGGCGGTTTCTCGACTGGCTTGAAGCGGAAATCGTGCAGACGCGCGACGCGGTCGCGCGGATCGCGCCGCCGACGTAAAGCAACGGGCGGGCGCTTGCCGTCGGTACGCGCTGCGTGCGCGTCGTTCGTTATCCGAAGCGCACGCAATACACCGGTGGCAAATGCACGGAGACCTGCCGCCAGTTTTCGCCGCCGTCCGTGGAGGTCCATAACCCGCCAGTCGTCGACGCCATCGCGAGACGCGTGCCGGAGTCGTCCACCGCGAGCCCGTGCCGATACACGAGATCGTAGGCCGGCGCAGGCGGCAACCCGTTCGACAGGCTCTCGAAGCTGCGGCCGCCGTCGCGCGTGCGCGTGACGACGAAGCGGCCGTTCACCGGAATCCGGCACGCATCCTTCACGGCGGGGACGAACCACGCAGTGTCGGGATCGGCCGGATGCACGGCGACCGCGAAGCCGAAGCTCGACGGCTGCGCTTCGATCCGCTGCCAGTGCGCGGCACCGTCGGTCGAGCGGAAGATCGCGCAGTGATGCTGGGTCCACAGCACATCGGGGTTGGCCGCGCACTGGACGACGCGATGCGGGTCCTGCACGTTGGGTTCGCCGCGCCGCTCGGGCGGCATGTAGTCGGCCTCCATGCCGTCGGCGCTCACGCGCCAGGTCGCGCCGCCGTCGAAGGTCTGCCAGACGCCGCCGCACGAGATGCCGATCGTCACGTGCCGGCTGTCGCGCGGATCGACCATCACCGAATGGATGCCCGGCGCATCGTAGCCGCCGCCGAACCACTCGGGGCGCTCCGGGCGATCCCACAGCGGGCGGTTGAGCGCCCACGAATCGCCGCCGTCGTCGGAGCGGAAGAGGCCGCCCGGGATCGTGCCGGCCCACAATACGCCCGGTTCGTCCGCGCCGCCGGTTTCGAGCGACCAGATCTGCTGAAGCGTCCACGGCGGGCGGGGCGGGGTGGGCGCTTCGTCGTGCGCGTCGCCGGTGCCGGCATGGGCGCTGACGTCGGCGCGCGGTTCATCGGCGGGCTGCGGCGGATAGACGGGGACCGCACATTCTTCCCATGCGGCGGCACCGGCACGCCTGCGGTGCAGCTTGACCCCGAAATGGCCGAGATTGAGCGCCGCATACAGCGTGCCGTCGCGCGGGTCGGCCAGCGCCATGCTGACCGGCTCGCCGACGAAGTGCGGCTCGCCGAGCGCCCAGCCGCCGTTGCCGTCGGCGTGCAGCACGAACAGGCCCTTGCGGGTCGCGACGAGCAGTCGATCGTTCATGTCGGATGTCTCCTGTGGGCGCGGCCGCGCGCTCGTTTGGATGGCGATGCGTCCCTTTATCCGCCGGACAGTGCCTGCACGACGTACACGCGGCTGCCGTTGCCGAGCGGATCGGACAGATGTTGCCGGTCGCGTACCGGCTGGCCGTCGATGAACACCGACAGGTGCTTTCGCAGCGCGCCCTGGTCGTCGACGATATAGCCGCGCAGCCGCGGCTGTTCGCCGAAGACGGTTTCGAGCGCTTCGCCGAGCGTCCGTGCGTCGATGTCGCGCTCGGGCGTGTCGATATGGCGCTGGATCGACGCCGCGAAGAAGAGGCGTGCCATGGCGGTGGCTGGCAGGAGCCGTGCGGGGGGACGGTCTGTAGTGTAGGCGATCGATCGGGCCGGCAGCGACCTTGCCGTACGGCCGGCGCCGCGGCGACGTTGCTGCGCCGCGCAACGGCCGGGGTGCCCGATCCCCGTCGATGCGCTATGCGTACTTGTCGCCGACCGTACTGCGGATCGGATGGGTGTCGTAGACGATGATCATGCGCTCGATGCGCGCGTCGTCGTCGAATTCGAATACGTCGACGCACTCGAACCGCACCGCGGTGCCGTCCTTCAGTCCCCAGTCGTAGACGAAATAGCCGGTGGCCCGACGTGCGCCCGTGGCGCTGACGCAGATGTCGATCGGCGTGATCCTGCTTTGTCCGGAGGCCGCCGCGACTTTTTCGAAGAAGGGCTGTGGCGACATCCAGCCGAGGAACGGCGAAAATATCTGCGCATCCGGCGTGAACAATGCGCAGATCGCGGCGACGTCGCCGCTCTCGAGCGCTTTCAGGTAGGTATCGACCTGCCGCGTGTATAGTGCGTCGGACGACGAGACCATGGTATTTCTCCGCTGATTGTTGACGAGCCAGCCACGACAGCCGTCGCGAACCGGTTCAACCACGATAGCGATGCAGCGATGAGCGAACAAACGAATAATCCGCAACCCGGGTATGCCGCCCGCGCATATCCGCTCGCGGATCTCACCCGTGCGCTGCCGCCGCTGACGGCATTCCAGGCGTTCGTCGCCGCCGCCGAACTCGGCAGCTTCAACCGCGCGGCCGAGCATCTGTGCCGGACCCAGGGCGCGGTGAGCCGTCAGGTGCAGCAACTGGAAGCGCATTACCGGTGTGCGTTGTTCGTCCGTCATGCGTCGGGATTGACGTTGACCACGGAAGGCGGCGCATTGCTGACGGTGGCCGTCGACGTACTCTCGCAACTGGCGCAACACGCGCGCGCCCACGCGCATGCCGCGTCGACCCTCACATTGCGCTTGCCCTCCACGTTCGCGATTCGCTGGCTGCTGCCGCGGCTGTCGGCGCTCAATCATGCGTTGCCGCGCACGGAGTTGCGCATTCACACGTCGGCGGACGACACGCCGGATTTCACCGACGCCGGTTTCGATGCGATCGTCGTGCGCGGCAGCGGAAGCTGGGCGGGCATGGTGGCCGTGCCGCTGTTCGACGAATGCCTCACGCCGATGTGTACGCGCGAGGCGGGCGCGGCGTTGAAGTCGATCGCCGATCTCGCGCGGGCGACACTGCTGCATCCCGCCAGCAATCGCGACGAATGGCGATGCTGGCTGGACGCCGTCGGCGCAACGCAGGTCGACCCGGGCACCGGGCTCGTGTTCGATACGCTCGAGCTGACATTGACGGCCGCGTCGGACGGGCACGGCGTCGCGATCGGCGATCCGCGCATGGCGGCGGATCGGCTGGAAGCCGGCGCGCTGGTCGCGCCGTTTCCGGAGGTGGTGCGCAACGGTCTGGGCTACTACCTCGTGTACCCGGTACAGCGCGCCGCTCAACCCGCGATTCAAGCGCTCGCGGAGGTGCTGACGCGGCTTGCGCGCGAGGATTGACCGCAACGCGCGTGCGCCGGGCGGGTTGCTAGACCGGAATCGACCGCCCCCGCACCCTGATCCCGAGCCGCACGACGCCGATCACCGCATTCGACAGCCACATCAGCAAGCGCGGCATGCCGCGCCGGCGGATATCGAGCAGCAGCACGATCCGCACTTCGTCGCTGTCGTTCCACACTTCGTGCACGAAGGTATCGTCCCACAGCAGGAAGCAGCCTTCGTCGAGCCGGTAGTCGCGGCCGTCGACCTTCAGCACGGCGGCCGGCGTGCCGTCCGCGCGCTTCGGCATCGACAGCACCAGATAGCCGCGCAGGATGCCGCGGAACGGGCCGCGATGCGGCGGGATGTGTTTGCCGGGCGCGAGGAACGACAGCGATGCGGACAGCACGTCCGGCGACGCCGCGACGATCGATTCGACGGTCGGGCAGCGCGACAGGTTGCGCGGGAACGGTTGGCCGTAAGCCTGCATGATGAACATCCGCCAGTCGCGCGCATCGTTGGCCGAGATGTCGTGCTGCTCGCGCATGATCTCGTGGAAGCGCGGGATGCGCGGCAGGTCGCGCGCGACGGCCAGCGCTTCCGCGCGAATGGCCGGCCACGCACGAACGAATCGCTCGGCGTCGGGAAACGCGGCCGTATCGAGCACGGCGCCGCCGTCGAGATGGCGGTCGTACAGCGTGCGAAGCAGGCCGGCTGCATAGTCGTAAGCGACGGACATGATCGAGGGCGATCCACAAGGTGTCGTCAGTCTGCCCCACGCGCGGTGGGGCCTGCGTTACGTCAGGTTACGCCGGCTGACGAAAGAATGACAGATCGATGAAGGGCCGGTGCGAGCGGTCCGACATTCCGGGAATAAACGTACGCCGCGCGTCGTCATACGGGTGTAGCACCTCGTTTCGTTGACTTCCGAAGGAGTGGAGCATGAATACGCATTGGCTGGTGGCCGCCACGGTGGCGGCGATGTCCGTCGCGAGTGTCGCGACGCCTGCGTCGGCACAGGCGCTGACGCGCGCGCAGGTCAGGCAGCAACTGATCGACGCCGAAACCAACGGGCTGCGCTTCGTGACCGATACGTCGTATCCGGACGTAAGTCCGCTGTTCCAGCAGCAGGCCGGGCAACTGCCTCGGCATCAGGCCGAAACCGCGGTCGGCGGCGATCCGGCGGGGACGTCCGATGCGGGCAGGCCGGCGGCGCAACCGACCCGTCCGCGCCCGGCCGCATGCGTCGGCCCCGAGAGCTTTTGCACGCCGTATTTCGGAAGCTGACGCAGCGGACCGCCGCGGCGGGTTCGACATTCACGAAGGTTGATCGGCACGCAACATTGAAGGAATTGATGATGAAAACTTATATCGCACTACTGATGATGATCGGCGCAATCTCCGGTCAGTCCGCATTCGCGCAATCGAATGCGCCGCTCACGCGTGCCCAGGTTCGCGAGGAGCTGATTCGTCTGGAAGCGGCCGGGTACGATCCGTCGAAGGGGGACGACGGCGAATATCCGGCGGACATTCAGGCCGCGCAGGCGAAGCTCGCCGAGCAGGATCGCGCGAGGATGGCGGCTTCGGCCGCCGCGCCTGCGCCGGCCTCCGTCATGCCGGCGCAGGCCGGCAACTAGGAGCCGACATGTACGTGTGTGTCTTCAGGCCGTCGTGTTCGCGGTATGGCGATACGCATGCCGTTCGCGGCACGCGGCCCGGTCGAACGGCACGGACGGCCAGGCCGTCGATCGCGCGCCGCTTCGCGCGGCGCCGCGATCGTCTCGTTGCCCGATTCCGTTGGGCGCGCAGGTGGATCGCAGGATGAGCAGCGATGCGGGCGAGATGCGATCCGCGATCGCCGGACTGCTGTCCGCGATGGCGCGCAAGGATGCCGGCGGCGGGATTACCAGGGCATCATCCGCTGCATGACCTGGTCGCGCAGGATGAAACGATGCGCGACCGCGGCCGCGACGTGAAGGCAGATGCCGCCGAACAGCACCCACGCGAGGATGCCGTGCACGTCGCCCATCGCATGCCCGAATCCCGATCCGGCCGCCGACAGCGCGGGCAGCGGCACGATGCCGAGCAGCGTCACGGCCCACGCGCGCGACGACGCATTGATCCAGCCGAGCAACGGCACCGCGATCAGCAGCGCATAGAGTCCGAAGTGCGTTGCGCCGGACACGGCGCGCATCGCGGGCGACAGCTGGTCGGCGGGCGGACGATGCGTCACGCGCCAGAGTACGCGGCAAGCCATCGCGGCGAGCAGTGCTGTACCGACGATCAGGTGCGCGGCGATCAGGCCGACCGGTTGCGTATCGCGATGCACGTCGGGCATCGTCCAGCCGATCGCATACTGCGCGACGACGAGCGCCACGATCAGCCAGTGGAGAAGGCGTGCGACTGCATCGTATCGGGCGGAGGTAGACATGAAAGCTCCTGGCAAGCGGGTGGGGACCGTATCTTCCGGAGGATTCTACGGCCGAATCCTTAACAAAACGTTAAGCGTGCGGCTGCGCGTCGGATTCGCCCGGTGGCGCATGCGCGCCCTCGACCCGAGCGGCTTCGCCGATGGCAACACGATCGCGACGCCGAGGCCGTATCCGCCGATGCCGGGCCCGAACCGCACGCGGCCGCCGAATCATCGCGCGATGCGCTGGATGATCGACAGCATGGACCCGCTGCCGGGCTGCCTGTGCGCCCGATCGTCGGTTGCGAGCGCCACCAGGGAGTGTGTCGTGCCAGTCGGACTGTTTGCGCCGAGCGTACCCGAAGCGTCTTTCACGGCGATGACATTCCGCATCCGGACCGTCATCGCGACCGCGATCCTGTCGGCCCGTAAGGTGGCCCACGCGGCGTTCAGGGCCGCGGACGTTCGCGGCTATGTGCGCATGACCGGAATCGCTCGCCGCACGGTAGTCGTGTCATCTGATTGCGCGTACCGTCGGTTGGTCGTCCTTGATATCCGGCTCGACGGGAATCGATACGGCGGCGTGTCCGGGTGAGCGCGCGTTCGCGCGTGCCGGCCGGCGCATCGCGGTCATCGGGCCACCACTGGGGAGAAGCATGATCTTGCTGCATCTGCTGCACGCGCTGGCCGGCGCGATGTCAATCGCCTGCGGGCTGGGCGTGTTGCTCGGCATTGCCTACACGGTCACGGCCAGCGTGTTGGTCGGCCGGTTCTTTTCCCGCGCGCGGGCGGTGCCGTGCGATTATCCGGGCGTGACCGTCGCGAAGCCGCTGCACGGCGACGAATGGAACCTCGTACAGCATCTCGAAAGCTTCTTCGTGCAGGATTATCCGGGGCCGGTACAGCATCTGTTCGGCGTGCACGATGCGGGCGACGCGGCGCTTGCGGCCGTCGAAACGTTGCGCAGGCGCCATCCGGACGCGAACATCAAGGTCGTCGCCGACGCGCGGCTGTACGGGCCGAACCGCAAGATCGCGAATCTCGTCAACATGCTCGAACACGCGGAACATTCAGTGCTGTGTCTTGCCGACAGCGACGTGCTGGTCGAGCGCGATTATCTGCGTGCCGTCGTCGGCGCGCTGCAGCAGCCGGAAGTCGGCATCGTGACGAGCGTGTATCGCGGCATCGCGTCGCCGGGCTTCTGGCCCGATGTCGCCGTCGCGATGACGAACTACCATTTCCTGCCGGGCGTCATCACCGGGCTTTTCATCGGGCGTGCCCGTCCGTGCTTTGGCCAGACGATTGCGATCACGCGCGCGACGCTCGAACGCATCGGCGGGCTCGCGCGTTTCGCGCATCACCTGGCCGAGGATCACGCGCTCGGCGAAGCAGTGCGGCAGGTCGGCGCGCAGGTCGTCGTCCCGCCGTTGGTCGTCGGGCACGCCTGTGTCGAAGAGACGTTCGCCACGCTGTACGCGCACGAATTGCGCTGGAGCTGCACGATCCGCGCGGCGGACCGGCTCGGTCACGCCGGGTCGGTGCTGATGCACCCGTTGCCGCTGGCGGTGCTGGCCGTGCTGTTTTCCGGCGGCACGCTCGCCGCCTGGGGGCTGGCGTTCGCGGCGCTCGTCGCGCGGGCGCTGCTGATGTTGAAGACGAGCCGCGCCACCGGCGCGGGTCTGCGCGGCGCGCTCTGGTTGCCGTTCGTCGATTTCCTGCAGTTCGGGGTGTTCGTGTCGAGCTTCTTCTCGTCGCACGTCGTCTGGCGCGGCACGCGCTTTCGTGTCGACCGCGAGGGCTTGCTGTCGCCCGCGGGGAAATCATGACGCACGACACGCAATCCGACCTCGAAGGCGCGGACCGGCGGTTCGCGCGTCGCGACGCGCGCTTGCGGCAAGCGGGGCGCGCGGCGGCGCTGGCCGGGCTGGTGCTCGCGGTGTGGCTGGTCTGGCGCGAGCATCCGCTGGAGATCCTGCACCGGCTGCGGATCGCCGGCGCCGGGTTGCTGGTCGCCGCGCTGGCCCACATCCTGCCGATGCTCGCGAATGCGTGGGACTGGCGGATGCTGATCCGCGGCCCGCGCCGGCCGTCGTTCGCGACGATGCTCAAGCTCGTGTGGATCCGCGAATCGATCAACGGATTGTTGCCGGTCGCGCGAATCGGCGGCGAGATCGTGTCGTTCGGCCTGCTGCGGCAGGCGGGCGTACGCCCGGCGACCGCCGTGGCGAGCCTCGTCGCCGACATGCAGCTGACATTGATCAGCCAGCTCGTGTTCGCGCTGGTCGCGATCGGCTACGTGCTCGAACACGTGTCGTCCGATGCCGCGCAGGTGGCCGCGCGCCTCGCCATCGGCATGGCGGCGCTGGTGCCGGTGCTGCTGCTGTTCGCACTGGTTCAGCACGCGCGGCCGTTCGAGCGCGCGATGCGCGTGGTCAACCGCGTCACGAGCGGCAAGGTAGTGGCGCTGGTCGGCGAATCGGCACGCACCGATCAGTCGATCCGGATGATCTGGCGCAAGACGGGTATCGTCGTCCGCTATCTGGTGATCTGGCAGACGCTGCAGTTCGCCGGCTATGCGCTGGAAATCTGGCTCGCGCTGCGTTTCCTCGGCGCCGATCCGACGTTCGCCCAGGCGCTCGCGATCGAAGCGCTGATCCAGCTGCTGAGCAGCATCGCGTTCCTGATGCCGGGCGGGCTGGGCGTGCAGGAGGGCGGGTTCGTGCTGATCGGCGGGCTGCTCGGGTTCGACGCGCCGACCTGTCTGGCGCTCGCCGGCGCGCGACGAGTGCGCGATCTGCTGTTCTATCTGCCCGGATTGCTCGCGTGGCAGCATGCGGCCGGCGCGGCGCGCTCGCCATCCGGCGCGAAGCGCGCATCGATGCACGTCGGGGAGTCCGCCGGGCCGCGCTGATGCAGCCCGACGTTGCCGGCCTGCCGGGCGGGCGGCAGCGACGCCGGGGCGGTCGCTCGCCTGCCGGGCGGCGCGGCCGTCAACGCCGTTCGTCGGCGAGATGGTTGCGGATGACGTCCGCGAACGACGTGTCGCCCTTCAGCCCGAGCGCTTCCGCGCGCGTCGTGTCCCAGCGGCCCGGCCAGCTGCCGACGATCTTTTCGACGCGTTCGTCCGGCGCATGGCGGATCAGCTTCACGACCTCGTCGCCCGCGACTTCACGCAGCGCCGCGATCATCTCGTCGACCGACACCGACAGGCCGGGCAGGTTGATCACGCGCTTGTTGCCGAGCTTGTCGCTGTCGAGCTCGCAACCGGCGACGAGCGCGTCGATCGCGCCGCGCGGCGACAGCAGCCACAGCCGCGTCGACCCCGGCACCGGGCACACGCTTTCCTCGCCGTTCAGCGGCTCGCGGATGATGCCGCTCGCGAACGACGACGCAGCCGCGTTCGGGCGGCCCGGCCGCACGCTGATGGTCGGCAGCCGCAGCACGCGGCCGTCGACGAAGCCGCGGCGCGCGTAGTCGCACAGCAGCAGCTCGGCGATCGCCTTTTCCGCGCCGTACGACGATTGCGGATTCAGCGCGGTATCGTCCTGCACGACGTTGGGCAGCACGCCGCCGTAGACGGCCACCGAGCTCGTGAACACGACGCGCGGACGATGGCCGCGCGCGCGGCACACTTCGAGCAGCGTGCGCGACGCGTCGAGGTTGATCCGCATGCCGAGATCGAAATCGGCTTCGGCCTGCCCGCTTACGATCGCCGCGAGGTGGAAGATCGCGCCCGTCTGCGTGTCGATCGCGCTTTCGAGCACCGCGCGATCGGCGATGTCGCCGACGATCGACGTCACGCGCGCGTCGCCGAAATCGCTGCCCTCGACGACGTCGAGCAGCACCAGCTCGTCGATCCTGCTGCTCCGGCCGTCGGGGCCGGTCAGCTCGCCGCGTTCGAGCAGCTTGCGCGCGAGACGCTGGCCGAGAAAGCCGGCGCCGCCGGTGATCAGTACTTTCATGTTCTTTGCCCTCTGAGGAATGCAGAAATTACAGGTACGGCCTGAGCCAGCCGAGGCCCTCGGACGTGCCGGCCTTCGGGCGATACTCGCAGCCGATCCAGCCGTCGTAGCCGAGCGCGTCGATCAGCGCGAACAGATACGGGTAATTGAGTTCGCCGATGTCCGGCTCGTGACGCTCGGGCACGCCGGCGATCTGGATGTGGCCGATGCCCGCGAAATCGCGCTTGAGCTTCATCGCGAGGTCGCCCTCGACGATCTGGCAGTGATAGCAGTCGAACTGCACCTTCAGGTTCGGCGCGCCGACTTCCGCGCGGATGTCGTGCGCATCGTCCTGGCGGCTCAGGAAATAGCCGGGCATGTCGCGCTGGTTGATCGGCTCGATCAGGATCGTGATGCCGTGCGCGGCAGCCGCCTGCGCCGCATGCCGCAGGTTCGCCACGTAGGTGTCGCGATGGCGCGCGCGATCGGCGCCCGGCGCGACCATCCCGGCCATCACGTGCAGCTTCTTGTTGCCGAGCACGCGCGCATAATCGAGCGCCTGGTCGATGCCGCGCCGGAACTCGTCCTCGCGGCCCGGCAGCGACGCGATCCCGCGTTCGCCGGCGGCCCAGTCGCCGGGCGGCGCGTTGAACAGCGCCTGCTCGAGGTCGTGCGCGTCGAGGCGCGCGCGGATGTCCTCGGCGGCGAAGTCGTACGGGAACAAGTACTCGACGGCCTTGAAGCCGTCGTGCGAGGCAGCGGCGAAGCGTTCGAGGAACGCGTGCTCGGTGTACATCATCGAGAGGTTGGCGGCGAAGCGGGGCATGGCAGCGGTCCGGTGAATGAATGGGGCGGGGCGCCCGGCGCCCCGCGTCGAATGAAGGGTCAGCGGTTCACGAGTTTCGCGGGCGTGAGCCACACGGCGATCGCGCCGATCACGAGCATGCCGGCCAGCACGTACATGCCGGACGACGTGCTGTGCGTGACGTCCTTCAGATAGCCGATCACGTACGGGCTCGCGAACCCGGCGAGGTTGCCGACCGAGTTGATGATCGCGATCCCGGCGGCCGCGGCGGAGCCGGCGAGGAACGCGGTCGGCAGCGACCAGAACAGCGGTGCGCAGGTCAGCACGCCGCCCGCCGCGAGCGACAGGAACACGATCGACACCGCCGTATTGTGCGAGTACGACGCGGCGACCGCAAACCCGACCGCGCCCATCAGCGCCGGCACGATCAGGTGCCAGCGGCGTTCGCGGCGCTTGTCCGCGCTGTGGCCGAACAGGTTCATCACGACGATCGCGACGACGAACGGGATCGCCGACAGCAGGCCGATCTGGAGCGTATCGGTGATGCCGGTCGATTTCACGAGGGTCGGCATCCAGAACGTGAGGCCGTACTGGCCGGTGACGAACGCGAAGTAGATCAGCGACATCCACCACATGCGCGGGTCGGCGAACACGGCCTTCAGCGAATGGCCGTGCTGCTGCTGTTCCTGCGGCTGCGCGGCGATTTCGTCCTCGAGCAGCTGCTTCTCGCGCGCGTCGAGCCACTTCGCGCTGCGGATGCCGTTGTCGAGATACAGGATCGTCGCGATGCCGACGAGCAGCGCCGGCACGGCTTCGATCACGAACATCCATTGCCAGCCGTGAAAGCCCGAGCCGCCGTGGAAGCGCTCCATGATCCAGCCGGACAGCGGGTTGCCGAAGATGCCCGACACCGGAATCGCGGACATGAACACCGCGATGATCTTCGCGCGCCGATGCGACGGGAACCAGTACGTGAGGTAGAGGATCACGCCCGGATAGAAGCCGGCTTCGGCGAGACCGAGCAGGAAGCGCAGCACGTAGAACTGCGTCGGCGTCTTCACGAACGCGAACACCGCCGACAGCAGGCCCCACGTGATCATGATCCGCGCGATCCAGATGCGCGCGCCGATGCGGTGCATCAGCAGGTTGCTCGGCAGCTCGAACAGGAAGTAGCCGAGGAAGAAGATGCCGGCGCCGAGGCCGAACACGGTTTCGCTGAACGCGAGGTCCTGCGACATCTGCAGCTTCGCGAAGCCGACGTTCACGCGGTCGAGATACGCAACCACGTAGCAGAGCATCAGGAACGGCACGATGCGCCAGAACACTTTCCTGTAGGTGCGGTCGAGCTCGGCCGATTGGGCGGGCGCGGCGGGCGAGCGGCTTGCGGCCGCGTCGAGAGCAGTCATCGTCGTCTCCAGAGATGTCGTGTGCCGGCAGCGCGTAGGCCGCCGGATCGTGTGTGTGTGTGCTGACGGAAGGGCCCGCGCACACGGCGGGCATGGGAATCGCTACGGAGTCCTGCGTGATTCGTATACGCGATGCGTTGCGTTACCAGCGCGCGCCGAAGGCCTGGCGCAGTTCGTCGAGCGCCGCGTCGGACAGCGGTTCGGGCTTCGGGTTCGTCATCAGCCACAGTCGCGCGGTTTCCTCGAGTTCCTCGAGCGCATACGATGCGTGCGACACCGACGGACCCCACATCACCGGGCCGAGGCGGTCGAGCAGCACGCCGCGCACCTGGTCGGCGAGCGCCGCGACTTCGGCTGCGACCGCCGGGTCGCCGGGGCGGCGATAGCGGATCAGCGGAATGTGGCCGACCTTCATCACGTAGTACGGCGTGAGCGGCGGCAGCACGTCGGTGTCGCGCCACACGCCCGCGAGCGTCAGCGCGACGAGGTGCGTCGAATGCGTATGGACGACGCCGTGCACTTGCGCGTTGCGCGCGTAGATCCCGCGATGCAGCGCGAGCGTCTTCGACGGCCTGCCGCCCGATACCGGCTGGCCGTCGAGGCCGACCTTCGCGATGTCGTTCGGGTCGAGGCGGCCGAGGCACGCGTCGGTCGGCGTGATCAACCAGCCGTCGTCTAGGCGCGCGCTGATGTTGCCCGCGCTGCCGACCGCGTGGCCGCGCGCATACAGGCTGGCGCCGACGACGCAGATCTCTTCGCGCAGTTTGGCTTCATGGCTCATCATGCGGCTCCGTCGAGCGCGCGCAGCGCCTTGTCGAAAAAGTCCACCGTGCCGAAGTTGCCGGATTTCAGCGCGAGGCCGAGCGGTTGCGCGTCGACGGTGGCCGTCGCCGGCACGCCCGGATCGATCTGCGCGCCGATCTGCAGCGATTTCACGTCGAGCGCCTGCACGACCGCGCCGGACGTCTCGCCGCCGGCGACGACGAACTTGCGCACGCCGAGGTCGCGCAGGCCGCGCGCGATCGCCGCGAGCGTGCTTTCGACGAGATGGCCGGCCGCTTCGACGCCGAGTGCCTGCTGGACGGCCTTCACTTCGTCGGGCGTCGCGGTCGCGTAGATCAGCACGGGCTGCGGCAGGTGCGAGCGTGCGAACGCGAGTGCCGCGTCGACGACGGGTTCGCCGCGCGAGGCCGCGAGCGGATCGATCCGGAAGCTCGGCCGGCTTTCGCGCCACGCGGCGACCTGTGCGTTGGTCGCCTTCGACGCGCTGCCGGCGAGCACCGCCAACGATCCGTCGATGTGCGGCAGCGAGGCCGCGTTGTCGCGCTCGGGCAGTTGGTCCACGCGGCGGAAATTCGCGGGCAGGCCGAGCGCGACGCCCGAGCCGCCGGTGACGAGCGGCAGGCCCGCGCACGCTTCGCCGAGCACGTAGAGGTCGTGATCCGACAGCGCGTCCGCGATCGCGAAGCGCGCGCCTTCCGCGCGCAGCTGCTCGATCCGCTCGCGCACGGCGGCCGCGCCCAGCGCGATCGTGTCGTAGCGGATCAGGCCGACTTGCGACTTCGTCTGCCGCTGCAGCACGCGCACGAGGTTCGCGTCCTTCATCGGCGTGAGCGGATGGTTCTCCATCCCCGATTCGTTCAGCAGCACGTCGCCGACGAACAGGTGGCCGCGATAGATCGTGCGGCCGTTCTCCGGGAACGCCGGGCAGGCGATCGTGAAGTCGCCGCCGGCCGCATCGAGCAGCGCATCGGCGACGGGCCCGATGTTGCCCGCGTCGGTCGAATCGAACGTCGAACAGTACTTGAAGAAGAACTGGCGGCACCCTTGCGCGCGCAACCATTCGTAGGCGGCAAGCGACTGCGCGACGGCGTCGGCGGCGGGAATCGTGCGCGACTTCAGCGCGACGACGATCGCGTCGGCATCGACTGCGGTGCCGCCGGCGGGCACGCCGATCGTCTGCACGGTACGCATGCCGCTCTTGACGAGCATGTTCGCGAGATCGGTCGCGCCGGTGAAATCGTCGGCGATGCAGCCGAGCAGGGGGCGGGAAGCGGAAGCGGTCATGGCGGGAACGTCGTTCGAATCAGCGGGCGGGCGGCAGCGTGATGCCGGGGAAAGTCTTGATCACGGCGGAATCGTCCTCGCCGCCGTGGCCGGCGCTCGATGCGCTCATGAACATCTGGTGCGCGGTGGCCGACAGCGGCAGCGGGAACTTGCTGCGGCGCGCGGTATCGAGCACGAGGCCGAGATCCTTCACGAAGATGTCGACGGCCGACAGCGGCGTGTAGTCGCCGTTCAGGATGTGCGGCACGCGGTTCTCGAACATCCACGAGTTGCCGGCGCTGTGCGTGATCACGTCGTACAGCGCGTCGGCGTCGACGCCTTCGCGCAGGCCCAGCGCCATCGCCTCGGCGGCCGCCGCGATATGCACGCCGGCCAGCAGCTGGTTGATGATCTTCACCTTCGAGCCGATGCCGTGCGCGTCGCCGAGGCGATACACCTTGCCGGCGATCGCGGCGAGCACGTCGTCGCAAGCTGCATACGCGGCGGCGGGGCCCGACGTCATCATCGTCATCTCGCCGGAGGCCGCGCGCGCGGCGCCGCCGGACACCGGTGCATCGAGCATCTGCAGGCCCGCGGCCTCGAGGCGCGCGCCGAGCGCGACCGCGAAGTCGGGCGCGACGGTCGCGCTCGCGATCACGACGCCGCCCGGCTTCATCGCCGCGACCGCGCCGTGCTCGCCGAACAGCACCGTTTCGGTCTGCGCGGCATTGACGACAAGCGTGACGACGACGTCGCACTGCGCGCCGAGTTCGGCCGGGCTCGCGCAGGCCACGCCGCCTTCGGCCGCGAATGCCTGCAGCACGGTATCGCGCACGTCGCAGGCGTGCACGCGGAACCCCGCGCGCAGCAGCGAGCGGGCGACGCCGAGGCCCATCGCGCCGAGGCCGATGACTCCAACATTTCGTGACATGGTCAACCTTGATCGATTCGGGAGAGGTTCGGGACAATGGCGGCGCTCGCGCGCCGCCGGCTTCAGCAGATGCCGGCTTCCGCGAGGCGGCGCGCGGCGTTGTACATGTGCGTGCGCGCCGCGTTGCGCGCCGCCATCGGGTCGCGTGCGCGGATCGCGTCCGCGATCGCCGCGTGTTCGTCGCGCACCTGCCGCGAGAAATCCTCGCGCGTCGCTTCGTTGCGCCGCGTGACCTTCACGCCGGCCTCGAGGTACTGGTTCAGGAACTGCAGCGTCTTCAGGAAATACGGGTTGCCGGTGACGGCCGCGATCGTGCGGTGGAACGCGACGTCTTCCGCGACACCGTCGCGGCCTTCGGCCACCGCGTCGTCGATCTTGCGCAGCGCGTCGTCGATGTCGGCCATGTCGTCGGCGGTGTGATGCAGCGCGGCTTCGGCCGCGACTTCAGCCTCGATCGCGCGGCGCACCGCGAGCAGGTGCGGCAGCGAGCTCGCCTCGACGGCTTCCGCGTAGTCGATCCGCAGCGGCCGGATCGCGCCGTGCTGGTTCACGTACACGCCGCTGCCCTGGCGCGGCTCGACCACGCCTTCGTTCTTCAGGCGCGAGATCGCCTCGCGGATCACGGTGCGGCTCACGCCGAATTCCTGCGCGAGCACGGCTTCCGTCGGCAGCTTGCCGGTGGCCGAGAAACTGCCGACTTCGATCTGCTTCAGCAGTTGCTGCGCGACGTGGTCGCTCATCGCACGGGCGGGAATTTTCTCGAACATGGCGCTCTGGTTTGTAAGGTGATGTGGTCATCATACAAATTTGAAGGTGCGTCAGCATCCGGAATAACCCTCGATCAACGCGTGGCAACGTCGGTCAAATTGACTGGAACCGGTTCCAATCGACAGCGAAATGTGGCGATTGTGCCGAGTTCGATGCGCGGTTGGAGGGCGAGCGAAGGGGGAAGGGAGGGCGAAAGGCGAAAGGCGGAGGGCGGACGCGAAGCCGAAGAACGAAGCGCGCGCCGGCGGCGCGCGCGATCGTCAGTCAATCGGCGATGTCTTCGACGGGGTCCTGATCGGTCGCCGCCGACATACCGCCTTCCGCGACTTCCCCGCCGCGCTCGCGATACGTCGCCGGCGGCACGCCGAACTGCTTGCGGAACTCGCGGCCGAGGTGCGACGCGTCGGCGAACCCGCAGCTCGACGCGATATCGGCGACGGTGCGGTCGGAACTGGTCAGCAGCCACGCGGCCGTGCGCAGCCGCACCTGCTTCGCGAACGCCTGCGGGCTCTTGCCGGTCTCGGCCTTGAACAGCCGCTCGAGCTGGCGGGTCGACATGTCGAGCTTGCACGCGAGTTCCTCGAGCGGCAGCGCGCGCCCGACATGCTGTTCCATCAGGAGAATCGCGCGCTTGACCTTCGGATGCGTGGCCGGCTCGAGGCCCGGCGGATGCGGCTGCGGCGCATTGCCTTTCTGCATCTCGCCGACCAGCAGGATGCGCAGCGCCTTCTGCACGGTCGCATGGTCGAAATGCCGCAGCAGGATCGCGGCGGCGACGTCGATCGACGCGCGGCCGCCCGAGCAGGTGATCCGGCGCCGGTCGATCACGAACAGGCGGTCGGCAATCAGCAGGTCGGGATCGGCGTTCGGGAAGCGCTCGATGAAATCCCAGTAGTGGAACCAGCTCACGCAGGTGCGGTAGCCGTCGAGCACGTTCGCGCGCATCAGCGTGAACACGCCCGTGCAGATGCCGACGACCGTCGCGCCGTCCGCCGCCGCGCGGCGCACGAACTCGAGCGTTTCGGGGCCGGCTTGCGGCCCCGAATGCAGCAGCCCGCCGACCACGACCACGTAGTCGAACGGCTCGGCGCTCTCGAAGGTTTCCCACGGCGTGATCTGGATCCCGCAGCTCGCGCGCACCGGCGCCAGCGTTTCGCCGATCACGCTCCACGCGCAGCGCACCGGCTTGCTGTAGTCGCCGTCGTCGGCCGACAGCCGCAGCATGTCGACGAAACCCGAGAAGGCCGTGAGCGTGAAGTTCGGCAGCAGCACGATGCCGAACCGGATGCGCCGCGGCGCCGGTTCAGCGAGGGGGAAAGCGGGTACGTCGGGTGTCATCGCGGTCAATCTCGTCACGCCGGGAAGGCGGGTCTCACTTGTTGCACTCTGCTTGCGGGCGCGCCGGCCGACTTGTGGTTTTGCGTCGCCGATCATCGTCAAAACGCACTTTCCAGCCGTCCTGCGCGGGGCTTGGCGCCGGTATCCCACGCCGATGCCGTTTTTGTTCTATCGGCCAATTTTACGCTTTGATGTACTGACGCCAACGACATTTCACGTACGCCCACCCAGAGGAAGCCAGATGAACGTCAGCGCGTTCGACCTGTTCAAGATCGGCATCGGCCCGTCCAGTTCGCATACGGTCGGCCCGATGATCGCCGCGTGCCGCTTCGCGTCGCACATCGAGGACGCGAACCTGCTCGGCTTCGTGCGCCGCGTGCGGGTCGAACTATACGGCTCGCTCGGTGCAACGGGCAAGGGCCACGGCACCGACAAGGCGGTGCTGCTCGGCCTCGAGGGCCACCTGCCGGACACGATCGATCCGGACCTGATCGAGCCGCGGCTCGCGGCGATCCGCGCGGAGAAGTCGCTGGCGCTGCTCGGCAAGCAGACGATCCGCTTCGACGAGAAGGAGAACATCGGCTTCTACCGCAAGCTGATGAGCGGCACGAGCATCGTGCATCCGAACGGGATGCGCTTCCAGGCGTTCGACGAGCACGGCCAGCTGCTCGTCGAGAAAGAGTATTACTCGGTCGGCGGCGGCTTCGTCGTGAACCGTGACGGCGATCGCGTGAACGGCGTGCGCGCGGCGGTCGAGGTGCCGTATCCGTTCCGCACCGGCGACGACCTGATGCGCCAGTGCCGCGAACACGGGCTGTCGATCGCCGAACTGATGCTGCGCAACGAATGCGCGCTGCGGCCGGCAGACGAAGTGCGCGCCGGGCTGCTCGCGATCTGGCGCACGATGGCCGCATGCGTCGAGCGCGGCTGCAAGGTCGAGGGCGAACTGCCGGGCCCGATGCGCGTGAAGCGCCGCGCGGCCGAGCTGAACGGGCGCCTGCGCGCGCGTTCGGAGGAGTCGCTGCGCGATCCGCTGTCGATGCTCGACTGGGTCAACCTGTACGCGATGGCCGTCAACGAGGAGAACGCGGCGGGCGGCCGGGTCGTCACCGCGCCCACCAACGGCGCGGCCGGCGTGATTCCCGCGGTGCTGCACTACTACGTGAAGTTCGTGCCGGGCTCGAACGAAGCCGGCATCGTCGAATTCCTGCTGACGGCCGCGGCGATCGGGATCATCTACAAGGAAACGGCGTCGATCTCCGGCGCGGAAGTCGGCTGCCAGGGCGAAGTGGGCGTCGCGTGCTCGATGGCCGCCGCCGCGCTGGCCGCGGTGATGGGCGGCACGCCCGACCAGGTCGAGAACGCGGCCGAGATCGGCATGGAGCACAACCTCGGCATGACCTGCGATCCGGTCGGCGGGCTCGTGCAGATTCCGTGCATCGAACGCAACGCGATGGGCGCGATCAAGGCGCTGAACGCGTCGCGCATGGCGCTCAAGGGTAACGGCCAGCACTACGTCTCGCTTGATTCGGTGATCAAGACGATGCGCGAGACGGGGGCCGACATGAAGACGAAATACAAGGAAACGTCGCGCGGCGGTCTTGCCGTGAACGTCATCGAATGCTAACGAAGGATCACTAACATGAGCCGCTACTCGATATTCAGCCTGTTCCGCAACGGCCTCTCGTATCACGAGAACTGGGAAAAGCAGTGGAAGAGCCCGGAACCGAAGAAGGAATACGACGTCGTGATCGTCGGCGGCGGCGGCCACGGCCTCGCGACCGCGTACTACCTCGCGAAAGAGCACGGCATCACGAACGTCGCGATCCTCGAGAAGGGCTGGATCGGCGGCGGCAACACCGCGCGCAACACGACGATCGTGCGCTCGAACTACCTGTGGGACGAATCGGCCGCGCTGTACGAGAAGGCGATGAAGCTGTGGGAAGGGCTGTCGCAGGACCTCAACTACAACGTGATGTTCAGCCAGCGCGGCGTGATGAACCTCGCGCACACGCTGCAGGACGTGCGTGACACCGAGCGTCGCGTGAACGCGAACCGCCTGAACGGCGTCGACGCCGAATTCCTGACGCCCGCGCAGATCAAGGAAATCGAGCCGACGATCAACCTGAACAGCCGCTATCCGGTGCTCGGCGCATCGATCCAGCGCCGTGCGGGCGTCGCGCGTCACGACGCGGTGGCCTGGGGCTTCGCGCGCGGCGCCGACCGCGCCGGCGTCGACATCATCCAGAACTGCCAGGTGACGGGCATTCGCCGCGAAGGCGGCGCGGTGGTCGGCGTCGACACGGTGAAGGGCTTCATCAAGGCGAAGAAGGTCGCGGTGGTCGCAGCCGGCAACACGACGACGCTCGCCGACATGGCCGGCGTGCGCCTGCCGATCGAAAGCCACCCGCTGCAGGCGCTCGTGTCCGAGCCGATCAAGCCGGTGGTGAACTCGGTGATCATGTCGAACGCGGTGCACGCGTACATCAGCCAGTCCGACAAGGGCGACCTCGTGATCGGCGCGGGTATCGACCAGTACACGGGTTTCGGCCAGCGCGGCAGCTTCCACATCATCGAAAGCACGCTGCAGGCGATCATCGAGATGTTCCCGGTGTTCTCGCGCGTGCGGATGAACCGCCAGTGGGGCGGCATCGTCGACGTGTCGCCGGACGCCTGCCCGATCATCACCAAGACCGACGTGAAGGGCCTCTATTTCAACTGCGGCTGGGGTACCGGCGGCTTCAAGGCGACGCCGGGCTCGGGCTGGGTGTTCGCGCACACGATCGCCCGCGACGAACCGCATCCGCTGAACGCCCCGTTCGCGCTCGACCGCTTCTACACGGGCCACCTGATCGACGAACACGGCGCTGCCGCCGTTGCGCACTAAACCCGACGACCATTGGAGAAAGAAACATGTTGCTGATCGAATGTCCGTGGTGCGGGCCGCGCGCCGAATCCGAGTTCACGTGCGGCGGTGAAGCCGACATCGTGCGCCCGGTCGCGAACGAGACCATGACCGACCGCGAATGGGGCGAATACGTGTTCATGCGCGAGAACAAGCGCGGCCTGCACAAGGAGCAATGGCTGCACACGCAGGGCTGCCGCCGCTGGTTCAAGGTGACGCGCGACACGGTGACCTACGATATCAAGGGCTACGAAAAGTTCGGTGGCGCAGCTGCCGGCAACGCACACGAAGAGGGCACGAGCAAATGAGCCAGAAAGACCGCCTCGGCACCGGTGGCCGCATCAATCGCGCGATTCCGCTGACGTTCACGTTCAACGGCCGCACGTATCAGGGCTTCCAGGGCGACACGCTCGCGTCCGCGCTGCTCGCGAACGGCGTGCACTTCGTCGCGCGCAGCTTCAAGTACCACCGTCCGCGCGGGATCGTGACGGCGGATGTCGCGGAACCGAATGCCGTCGTGCAGCTCGAAACCGGCCCGTACACGGTGCCGAACGCGCGCGCGACCGAGATCGAGCTGTACCAGGGCCTCGTCGCGACGAGCGTGAACGCCGAGCCGTCGCTCGAGAACGACAAGTACGCGATCAACCAGAAGTTCTCGCGCTTCATGCCGGCGGGCTTCTACTACAAGACCTTCATGTGGCCGCGCAACATGTGGCCGAAGTACGAAGAGAAGATCCGCGAGGCCGCCGGCCTCGGCAAGGCGCCCGAAGTGCTCGACGCCGATCGCTACGACAAATGCTACGCGCACTGCGACGTGCTCGTGGTCGGCGGTGGCCCGTCGGGCCTCGCCGCCGCGCATGCGGCAGCGATCGCCGGCGCACGCGTGATCCTCGTCGACGACCAGCGCGAACTCGGCGGCAGCCTGCTGTCGTGCCGCGCGGAAATCGACGCGAAGCCCGCGCTGCAGTGGGTCGAGAAGATCGAGGCCGAGCTGCGCAAGCTGCCCGACGTGACGATCCTGTCGCGCAGCACGGCGTTCGGCTACCAGGACCACAACCTCGTGACGGTCACGCAGCGCCTGACCGATCACCAGCCGGTGTCGATGCGCAAGGGCACGCGCGAGCTGCTGTGGAAGGTCCGCGCGAAGCGCGTGATCCTCGCGACCGGCGCGCACGAGCGTCCGATCGTGTTCGGCAACAACGACCTGCCGGGCGTGATGCTCGCCGGCGCGGTGTCCACCTACGTGCATCGCTACGGCGTGCTGCCGGGCCGCAACGTGGTCGTGTTCACGAACAACGACCGTGCGTACCAGACCGCGCTCGACCTGAAGGCATGCGGCGCGAAGGTGACCGTCGTCGATTCGCGTGCGTCGTCGAACGGCGCGCTGCCCGCGGCCGCGAAGCGGCAGGGCGTGACGGTGATGAGCGGTGCGGTCGTGACGGCCGCTTCGGGCAAGTGGCGCGTATCGTCGGTCGACGTCGCGTCCTACTCGAACGGCCAGACCGGCGGCAAGCTGCAGTCGCTGCCGTGCGACCTCGTCGCGATGTCGGGCGGCTTCAGCCCGGTGCTGCACCTGTTCGCGCAGTCGGGCGGCAAGGCGTGCTGGAGCGACGAGAAGGCGTGCTTCCTGCCGGGCAAGCCCGTGCAGGCCGAAGCGAGCGTCGGTGCGGCTGCGGGCGAGTTCGGTCTCGCCCGTGCGCTGCGGCTCGCGGTCGACGCGGGCGCCGAAGCGGCGAAGGCCGCGGGCTTCACGGCCGCGCAGCGCCCCGTCGCGCCGCAGGTCGCGGAAACCGTCGAAGGTGCGCTGCAGCCGTTGTGGCTCGTCGGCAGCCGCGAGGCCGCCGCACGCGGGCCGAAGCAGTTCGTCGACTTCCAGAACGACGTGGCGGCCGCCGACATCCTGCTGGCCGCGCGTGAAGGCTTCGAGTCGGTCGAGCACGTGAAGCGCTACACCGCGATGGGCTTCGGCACCGACCAGGGCAAGCTCGGCAACATCAACGGGATGGCGATCCTCGCGCAGGCGCTCGGCAAGACGATTCCGGAAACGGGCACGACGACGTTCCGCCCGAACTACACGCCCGTGTCGTTCGGTACGTTCGCGGGCCGCGAGACGGGCGACTTCCTCGACCCGATCCGCAAGACGGCCGTGCACGAATGGCACGTCGAGCACGGCGCGATGTTCGAGGACGTCGGCAACTGGAAGCGGCCGTGGTACTTCCCGAAGAAGGGCGAGGACCTGCATGCGGCCGTGAAGCGCGAATGCCTCGCGGTGCGCAACGGCGTCGGCATCCTCGACGCGTCGACGCTCGGCAAGATCGACATCCAGGGTCCGGACGCGGTGAAGCTGCTGAACTGGATGTACACGAACCCGTGGAACAAGCTCGAGATCGGCAAGTGCCGCTACGGGCTGATGCTCGACGAAAACGGGATGGTGTTCGACGACGGCGTGACGGTGCGCCTCGCCGACCAGCATTTCATGATGACGACGACCACCGGCGGCGCGGCGCGCGTGCTCACGTGGCTCGAGCGCTGGCTGCAGACCGAATGGCCCGACATGAAGGTGCGGCTCGCGTCCGTCACCGATCACTGGGCGACGTTCGCGGTGGTCGGCCCGAAGAGCCGCAAGGTCGTGCAGAAGGTATGCCAGGACATCGACTTCGGCAACGACGCGTTCCCGTTCATGAGCTACCGGAACGGTACCGTCGCGGGCGCGAAGGCGCGCGTGATGCGGATCAGCTTCTCGGGCGAGCTCGCCTATGAAGTGAACGTGCCGGCCAACGCGGGCCGCGCGGTGTGGGAAGCGCTGATGGCAGCCGGTGCCGAGTTCGACATCACGCCGTACGGCACGGAAACGATGCACGTGCTGCGCGCGGAGAAGGGCTACATCATCGTCGGCCAGGACACCGACGGCTCGATCACGCCGTACGACCTCGGGATGGGCGGGCTCGTCGCGAAGTCGAAGGACTTCCTCGGCAAGCGTTCGCTGTCGCGCTCCGATACGTCGAAGGAAGGCCGCAAGCAGTTCGTCGGCCTGCTGACCGAGGACGAACAGTTCGTGCTGCCGGAAGGCGCGCAGATCATCGCGAAGGACACGCAGGTGTCGGCGGTCGATCCGACGCCGATGATCGGCCACGTGACGTCGAGTTATTACAGCCCGATCCTGAAGCGCTCGATTGCGCTGGCGGTGGTGAAGGGCGGCCTGAACAAGATGGGCGAGAGCGTCGTGATTCCGCTGGCCAACGGCAAGCGCATCACCGCGAAGATCTCGAGCCCGGTTTTCTACGATACCGAAGGGGTGCGCCAGCATGTGGAATGAAACGAGAAACCAGACGCCGGTGGCGGGCGCGGGCGTGACGCTTGAATCGCCGTTCGTCGGCGCGGCCGATGTGCTGAAGCTCCACCAGGCGCGCGCATCGAAGAAGTTCACGCTGCGCGAGCGGCCGTTCCTCGATCTCGTGAACGTGCGCGGCGAGCTGAGCGACCCGGCATTCGTCGGCGCGTTCGAGCGCGTGGTCGGCTGCCGGCCGCCGTCGGTGCCGAACACGGTGGCGCGCGGCGCCGAGTACGACGTGCTGTGGCTCGGTCCCGACGAGTGGCTCGTGCGCTCGAACGGGCCCGTCCAGGCGGGCGTGCTCGAGGCGCAGCTCGCGGAGGCCGTGCAGGGTTCGTATGCGGCGGCCGTCGACGTCGGCAGCGGCTACACGGTCGTCGAGGTCAGCGGCGAACGCGTGCGCGACGTGATCGCGCGCGGCTGCCCGCTCGACCTGCATCCGCGCGTGCTCAAGCCGGGCCAGTGCGCGCAGTCGCACTACTTCAAGTCGCCGATCACGCTGATCCCGACCGGCGACGATACGTTCGAGATCGTCCTGCGCCGCAGCTTCGCCGACTATTTCGTGCGCATCATGCTCGACGCCGCGGCGCCGCTCGCATCATGAAGCCGTTCGACGAACCGTTCGTGGCGATCGACGCGCCGCGCCTGCGCGGGCGTGGCTGGAGCGTGTTCGTCGACGAACTGAAGGTGCCCGCGCGGATCGGCATCCACGCGCACGAGCACGAGGCGCCGCAGCCGATCGTGATCGATGCGCGGCTCGGGTATCGCTGCGAGCCGAGCGAGCAGGGCGAGTGGATCGACTACGACGGCTACTGCGCGCGCGTCGCGTCGTTCCTGTCGCACAAGCCGCATACGCGGCTGCTGGAGACGCTCGTCGCCGATCTCGCGGTGCTGTCGTTCCGCGAATGGCCCGCGCTGGAGTCGCTGACGCTGTCGATGTACAAGCCGAAGATCCGGCCGGGGACGAGGCGCGTGGGCGTGTCGCTCGACTGGACGCGCGGGGATTACCTGCGGTGGACGGGGGCGGCGGGGCAGCTTTGAGCGGGTAGGGCTGGTCGGCGGGATCCGGTCAGTGCGAGACGGCGGCGCGGAGGCGTCGCCGTTTCCATTTATAATTCCTGAAATATGCGAATAATCGGCGATCGCCCGCCGTTCTCGATTTTATTCCTGAAATACCGGAACAATTGGCCGTTCGGCCGTTGAACCACTATAATTCCGATATTTACGTAACTATGCCGTCAGCTGCCTGTGACGGCGCTTTGTTCCTGAAATTTCGGAATTATGGCCCGCACCTTACCGCAACCCATCGCGACACCCGACCCGTTCGCACCGGACCTTGCCGCCCTGGGCGCGCTCGTGCGCAACCGGCGCGCGCAGAACCAGATGCGGATCGACGATGCGGCCGACATGCTCGGCGTCTCCAAGGACGTCCTGTCGCGGCTCGAAAACGGCCGCGCGGTGAGTCTCGACAAGCTGTTCAAGGTACTGGACGGCTTCGGCCTCAATTTGCTCGTCGTGCCGAAACGCGACGTCCCGGCGGCGCGCAACGCATTGCGTGACACCGCGACGGTGCGCGCCGCTTTGCCAGGCTCGTCCGGTTTGCCCGAGGGCCCGTGATGATCCATCGTCTGCGCATTTCGGCCGATGGCTCGCCGGTCGGGCAGTTGACTTACGATGCCCGCCGCGACGACTACGGCTTTTCCTACGATCCGGCGTGGCTGGCACGCGGCGATGCGTTTGCGCTGTCGCCGTGCATTCCGCTCGACGGGGGGATCCCGCCGTCGGGTGCGATCCAGCGCTTCGTGGGCAATCTGCTGCCCGAGGGGCGCGCACTCGACGTGGCCGCCTCGATGTATCAGATGTCGAAGGACAACGTTTTCGGCCTGATTCGAATGCTCGGCAAGGAGCCCGTCGGTGCGTTGAGCTTCGTTCCGGACGACGGTTCGCCCGCACGGGCGCCTGAGGCCCTCGAACCCGTGCGCCGACCGATCTCCGCGGAGGAACTGACCGATCGGATCCGCAAGCGCGATGCGATTCCGTTTCCCGTGTGGGACGATCAGGTACGCCTGTCGATCGCCGGCCATCAGGACAAGCTCCAGGTGCTCGTCGAGGGTGAACGGTATGCGCTTGTCGACGGGGCGCTCAGCAGTTCGCATATTCTGAAGCCCGAGTCGCGCAGCCCGCAGGCGCCGTTCATGGTGGCCAACGAGCATTTCTGCATGACGCTGGCGGCCCGCATGGGCTTGCCGGTCGCGCATGTCGAGATTCGGCGCATCCCCGAACCGATTCTGCTGATCGAACGATTCGACCGGGTCGTGACGACCGATCCGGAGGATCCGCAGTGCGTGAGCGCGGTGCGGCGACTTCATGTCATCGATGGATGCCAGGCCCTCGACTTGCCGGCGACACTCAAATACGAACGCAATCTCGGCAACAACGCGGACGTACGCAATATCCGCGAAGGCGTGAGCTTCGAAAAGCTGTTTTCGCTGACGCCGTTTCTCGAGACGCCCGCCGCCGCGCGTTCGGCCATGTTGCGCTGGGCGTTGTTGCAGCTGCTGATCGGCAACAGCGACGCGCACGGCAAGAACATTTCGTTTTTCGTCAGCAGCGGCGGGCTCGATCCGGCGCCGCTTTACGACCTGGTGTGCGTGAACGTCTACGGCGACGCCTATGTGCAGGACATGGCGATGGCGTACGGCGATGTGTTTCGCACCGAGGAGCTCACGGCTTTCGCGCTCGCAGACTTCGCGCATCGTGTGCGGATCCGGCCGGCGCTCGTTGCGCGTGAAATGACGCGGATGGCGACGCTGGCCGGGAAGCTGGCTCCCGAACTGGCGGAATCCGGCGTGTACGCAGGCGACGAGCGTGCATGGGTACAGCGTATTTCGGAGTACGTGCGAGCTCAGGCGGAGCGCGTGCTGCGGATTGCGCCGATGGTGCCCAAGGTCAACGTCGAACTGCTCTGACGCGCGCGGTGCGCTTACTTCGCGTTGCGGCTCGCAGCGGGCGCCGCGGTCGACGGATCACTGACCGGCACCATGCGCGGGTTCGTGTCGTTCGAGCCTTTCGCGCCGTCTTCCGGTTCGAGCACGAAGCGGAACGTGTCGACCCGCTGCATCACCTTCGCCGCATACGCATTCGACCCGCCATAATTCCTCAGCCCGGCCTGCACGTTGCCGCCGGCCGCCTTCACATAGCCCGACAGGATTTTGGAGCCGGCTTCGACGTTCGCATTCGGCTCGGTCAGGTCCTTCACGTCGCGCAGCATGCCGCGGTGTGCGGCAGGCACGACCTGCATCAGCCCGGTCGCGCCATGCTGGCCGCGCGCTTTTTCCTGAAAGCGCGATTCGATCGAGATGATGGCGTAAACGAGTGCCGGAGGCAGCGAATATTTCGTCGCAGTGACGTTCACGATATTGGCGAGCTTCGCGGCGCGCTCTTTCGCGACGCCGAATTTCTTCGTCAGGTAGGAGGTGATGCGGCGGTTTGCTTCGTTCGGCTGATCGTTCGCGAGCGGGGCGGAGGCCTCGGCCGGCGCGGATGCGGCCGCTTCGGGCGCGGAGGCAGGCAGCGTGGGCGCCTGCTGCGCGGAGGCCTGTTGCGCAATGCCGAGCGAAAGCACGATCAGCCAGAGAAACCGTCGTCGCATGGTGGAGTGCGGGGAAATGAGAGGCGCATAGTATATCGGCCAATCGCCATGCGCGTTCGAGCGCAGGCTCGAATGAAAGCACGATGTAGGCTTGTATCGATGCGCGCGGTGCGCAGGCGGGATCGTTGCACGAACACGCATCGGAGTCCGGATGAAGCGCGTCCGGCTCTTTTTCGCGCTCCCTTTTTCGCCCGCGACGCAGCGACTGCGGGTGCGCAATCCGCCTGCCGCGTGCTACGCCCGCCGCGCGCCCGCCACTCGCGCGATCGCCCCGATCGCATCGCTGACCAGCACCGCGAGCAGCCCGACGATCACGCCGCCCTGCAGCACGAACGCGGTGTTCGACGTCTGCAGGCCCGCGATGATCACGTCGCCGAGCCCGCGCGCGGCAACCGTCGAGCCGATCGTCGCGGTGCCGAGATTGATCACGACCGCGAGCCGGATGCCGTTCACGATCACCGGAAACGCAAGCGGCAGCTCGACCGACACCAGCTGCTGCCAGCCGCTCATCCCCATCCCGCGCGCGGCGTCGACGACGTCGCGCGGCACGTCCTCGAGCCCCGCGATCGTGCTCTCGAAAACCGGCAGGAGCCCGTACAGCACGAGCGCGATCAGCACCGGTTTCAAACCGAAGCCGACGGCCGGTACCGCGAGCGCGAGCACCGCGACGGGCGGAAAGGTCTGGCCGATGTCGACGACGCTGCGCGCGACCGGCAGGAAATCCGCGCCGGCCGGCCGCGTGACCGCGATCCCGGCCGCGACCGCGATCAGCGTGCCGAGCAGGCTCGACAGCGCGACGGTGCCGAGATGCGCGAGCGTGAGATCGAGCAGGCTCGCGCGGTCGTAGATGACCGGCGCGCCGTTGTCCGCGAACGGCGCGAACACGCCCTGCAGCCACGCGGGGCGCAACAGCAGCACGAGCAGCAGCGCGAGCGCGGCCGCGCGCGCGACATGCGCGGGCAGCCGCCGCGGCCGGGACGAGTGCGAACGCGCGGGCCGCGTCGTCATGCGGGCTTCCTCGCGTGCGCGCGGATCGCGTCGAGCGTGATGCGGCGCACGGCGGGCCCGTTGCCGCCTTCGACCGGCAATGCGTCCGCTCCGCGCCACAATAGCTCGGACACCGCGTCGCGCAGCGTGCGTGTCGCGGCGATCGGTTCGCCGTCGGCGTGACCGGGCTCGGCCACCGCGTCGATCGGCGTTAGCGCGAGCAGGCGCAGCGGCCGGTCGACGCCGGCGACGAGCTGCTCGACGACACCCGCCGCCGGCTTGCCGAGAATCTCGGCCGGCGACGCGACCTGCAGCAGCCGTCCGCCGTCCATCACCGCGATCGTGTCGCCGAGCTTCAGCGCTTCCTCGATATCGTGCGTGACGATCACGACCGTGATGCCGAGGCGGCGCTGCAATGCGTACAGATCGTCCTGCGCCTTGTTGCGGATGATCGGATCGAGGGCGCCGAACGGCTCGTCCATCAGCAGCATCGCGGGCTCGGCCGCGAGCGCGCGCGCGACGCCGACGCGCTGCTGCTGGCCGCCCGACAGTTCGTGCGGCAGCTTGTCCGCGAATTCGGACGGCGCGAGATGAAACAGGTCGAGCAGTTCGCGCACGCGCGCGTCGATGCGCTCGGCCGGCCAGCCGAGCAGCCGCGGCACGGTCGCGATATTGCGTGCCACGCTCCAGTGCGGGAACAGGCCGTGCCCCTGGATCACGTAGCCGATGCGCCGCCGCAGCTGCTCGGGCGGCACGCTCGCGGTGTCGACGCCGTCGATGCGGATCGTGCCGCCGGTCGGCGCGATCAGCCGGTTGATCATCCGCAGCAGCGTCGACTTGCCGCTGCCCGATGCGCCGACGAGCGCGGTGATCGTGCCTTGCTTCATCGTCATCGATACGTCGTCGACGGCGACGACGTCGCCGAAGCGTTTGCCGATGCGTTCGATCTCGATCATGCGGTACGTCCCTTCGCGAGCGTGGTCGCGGCTTCGAACACGACGGCGGCCGCCAGCGCGAGCCCGATCGTCGGGATCGCGCCGAGCAGCACGAGATCGGCTGCCGATTGCCCGATTCCCTGGAAGATGAAGATGCCGAACCCGCCGCCGCCGATCAGCGCGGCGACCGCGGTCAGGCCGATGTTCTGCACCAGCACGATGCGCACGCCGCTCAGGATCACCGGCAACGCGAGCACGAGATCGACGCGCAGCAGCCGCTGCGCGCGCGTCATGCCCATCGCGCGTGCTGCTTCGGTCACGTGCGGCGGCACCTGCTCGAGCCCGACCACGACGCTCGACGCGATCGGCAGCAGCGAGTAGAGAAACAGCGCGAGCACGGCCGGCGCGACGCCGATCCCGCGGATGCCGAGCGCGGCCGCGAGCGGCACGTGCGCGGCGAGCAGGCCGAGCGGCGCCATCATCAGCCCGTACATCGCGATGCTCGGAATCGTCTGCACGATATTGAGCACCGGCATCACGACGGTGCGCACCGGCGCGACCCGCGCGCATGCGATGCCGAGCGGCAGGCCCGCGACGAGCGCGGCCGCGACCGAGCCGCCCGCGAGCGCGACGTGCCGGATCGCCTCGCGCCAGAAGTCGTCGCTGCGCACCGCGTATTCGCGCATCACGGACAGGCCGTCCCACCAGCCGATCGCGAGCGGCAGCGAAATCGCTGCCACGGCGACGGCGAGCGCGACGAGGCGCCGCCACGGGCCGAAGGCGAGCCGCGCGAGCGCGTCGGCGACGAGCACGGCCCACGCGAACAGCAGCAGCCACACGCCCGCCGCGGGCGATACGCGTGCGAGCGCGTCGTCGGCGGCGACGGCGTGCGTCGCGGCCGCACCGACCGCGTAGGCCAGCGTCGCGAGCCACGTGCAGCCGGCCGCGAGCCGCCAGGCGGGACGGCTCGCCGTCATCGCCCACAACGCGCCGGCGAGCCACAGCGCGGCGAGCGCGGCACCCTGCACGGCGGGCAGCGCGGCGAATACCGGCAGCCCCGTGCCGGCCGCGATGCGGTTCGGCCGCAGCACCATGAACGGCATGCCGAACACCGCCACGATCGTCAGGACACCGATCAGGATACCGACCTTGTCGAGCGTGATGCGCCGCGCGGACGCCACCGCGCGATCCGTCACTTAACGAAGCCTTTCGACTTCAGGTAGCTTTTGGCCACGCCGGCCGCCGGTTCGCCGTTGATCTGGATGCGCGCGTTCAGCGTCTGCAGCGTCTTCAGGTCGAGGCTCGCGAACACGGGTTTCAGGAAGTCGGCGATTTGCGGATGCGCGCTCAGCACGGCTTCGCGAATCACCGGCGTCGGCGCATAGACGGGCTGCACGTGCTTGTCGTCGTCGAGCACGACGAGGCCGCTCGACGAGATGCCGCCGTCGGTGCCGTACACCATCGCCGCGTTCACGCCGTCGGTCTGGTTCGCGGCGGCCTTGATCGTCGCGGCCGTGTCGCCGCCCGACAGCACGACGAGCTGATCGGGTTTCAGCTTGAAGCCGTATGCCTTTTCGAACGACGGCAGCGCGGATGCGCTGTTCACGAACTCGGCCGATGCCGCGAGCTTCAGCTTGCCGCCGCCCGCGATCCACTTGCCGAAGTCGGAGAAGGTCTTCAGGTGCTGCGCTTGCGCGACCGGCGCGAGCACGGCGACGCCCCACGTGTTGTTCGCGGGCGCCGGCGTCAGCCAGACGAGATGGTTCGCCGCGTAGTCGAGCTTCTTCGCGGTGTCGTAGCCCTGGCTCGCGTTCTTCCACAGGGGATCGTCGGCCTTGTTGAAGAAGAACGCCGCGTTGCCCGTGTATTCGGGGTAGATGTCGATCTCGCCGCTCGTGAGCGCTTTGCGCACGATCGGGGTCGTGCCGAGCGCGATCTTTTCGGTGACGGGGATGCCGTGGGCCTTCAGCACCTGTGCGATGACGTTGCCGAGCAGGTTGCCTTCGGTGTCGATTTTCGATGACACCACGACGGGCGTGTCGGCGTGCGCGCCGGGTGCGACGACTGCGGCGGCGAACGCGAGGCCCAGGATGCGGGCGGGCAGGGCGAGCTTCATCGGGGCCTTTCTCCAGAACGGGGACGTACGCCGAAAGTTACTTGACTGAGTCGGCTTTGGCAAACCGCGTGCGGCGGCACGTCCACAGCACGCGTGGGGGTAACCCGCATGCGTCGCACGCCGTTGTTACACTGGAGCGCATTCCCGCCTGCGGACACTTGCCGACATGAAACCCGAGCTACTGGTCCTTATCGCGCTGCGCGACGACGCGCACCGCCAGATCGCCGCGTCGTACGACGTCCGCCATGCACCGACCGCCGAGGAACGCGAGCGCGCGATCGCGGAACACGGCCGCACGATTCGCGCGGTGTTGACCAACGGCAGCACGGGCCTGACAGCCGCCGAAATCGATCGTCTGCCGCAGCTCACGTTCGTCAGCGCGCTCGGCGCCGGCTACGAGCACATCGACGTCGCGCATGCGAAGGCGCGCGGCATCACCGTGGTGACGGGCGCGGGCACCAACGACGATTGCGTTGCCGATCATGCGTTCGCGCTGCTGCTGGCGGCGGTGCGCAACGTCGTGCAACTCGATGCGAAGACCCGCGCGGGCGTATGGCGCGACGCGCTGCCGATGCCGCCGAACGTGTCGGGCAAGAAGCTCGGTATCCTCGGGCTCGGCAAGATCGGCGAGAAGTGCGCGCGGCGCGCGGCCGGCTTCGACATCGAGATCGGTTATCACAACCGTTCCGGGAAGGATGTTCCGTATCGCTATTTCGAGCGCGTCGAGGCGCTCGCGCAATGGGCCGATTTCCTGATCGTCGCGACGCCGGGCGGCGCGGGCACGCGTCACCTGATCGACCGCGCGGTGCTCGATGCGCTCGGCCCCGGCGGGTTTCTCGTCAACGTGTCGCGCGGCAGCGTTGTCGATACCGCCGCTTTGGCGGATGCGCTGCGCGAACGGCGCATCGCGGGCGCGGGGCTCGACGTCTACGAAGGCGAGCCGGAGCCGCCGCGCGCGCTGACGGCGCTCGACAATATCGTGCTGACGCCGCACATGGGCGGCTGGTCGCCGGAGGCGCTCGATCGCTCGGTCCAGCAGTTTCTCGACAATGCGGCGCGGCATTTCGCCGGGGAGCCGGTGCTGACGCCGCTGTGAGTGTGGTCCGTGCGGAGCGCGGGCATGTATCCGCAACCCGCACGCGAAAATCGGAAAAATTCGCATCAAGGCCGGCCATTCGGCGCCGGAACATCGATTCCGCTGCAATGACATCGCATTCCATGCCGTCCGGCTGCTGCCGGACGTGTGCCGTTCATGGGGACGATCGATGACTATCGCTGCCGTACCTTCGTGCCGAGCCGCGGCGGGATCAGCCGCAACCCCCGCGAACATGCCGGCGACGATCAGCGCGTCGACCGTGCGAACGTGTTGCCGGATGTCGTGCGCAGGCGTCTTGCGGCGGGCTGAGCCGCGTTGCCGATGAAGAACGGCGCCACGCAACGATGCAGCATCGCCGCGTGGCGCCCAGGGTACGTTTCGTCTGGATTCGGGCGCGTGCGATCGTTCGCGATCGCACGCGCATCCTTCGGACCGCCGCGCCCGTTTTGCGCGCGCCGGATCAGGACGACACCAGCGGCACCGTCACCGACGTCCCTGCCGGGTCGAGCGCGAGCCCCGTGCCCGGTGCCGGCCGCAGCGTCGCCTCGTTGTCGCTCGACAGCACGACGAGGCCGAGCTTGTGACCCGCTTCGAGCGTGTAGTCGCGCGGCATGAACGTCAGTTTCAGGTCATACGGCATGCCCGGCAGCACCGGCGCCGAGATCCAGTCCGACACGCGGTTGCGCGGATCGGTCCATGCCCGCGAGACGATCGTCGCCGTGCCGTCCGGCGCGCGGTCGACCAGCAGCGCCGTCACGTTCGCGACGCCGGTGAAGGTCAGTCGCACGCGGGCGGTCGCGGAGCCGGACAGGCGCGTCGCGGTCGTGAACGGAGTCGTCTCGAAGCGGCTGCGATGCTCGCCGGTCGGCGCGTTCGCCAGCGTGAGCGCGGGAATCGACGCATCGTCGGTGAAGCGCGCGAGCGGGCCGCCGCTCGGCAGCCGCGACAGCGTGCCGGTGCCCGTGCCGTCGCCGCCCGCGAAATACACGACCGGCGTGGCGCGCCGCGCGGCCCAGTCGGTTTCCTTCAGCAGCGTGCCGTCGGCCTGCGCGACCACCGCGCGCGGATCGCGTTCGACGCCGTTGTCGACGCCGATCAGGTAGCGCGTGAACCAGCGGTTCACCTCGGCGGTCCACGCATCGGCCATCGCCGGCACGCGGGTCGGGTCGGTGTGTTTCAGGCGATGCAGCCACAGCTGCGTCGGCACGCCCTGACGCCGCATCGCGAGATACCACGATGTCGACTGGTCGACGCGCACGTTGTCGTCGGTCAACCCTTGCGCGACGAGTGCCGGCGCGACGGCGTGCTCGGTCGGGATGTCGCGCGCGGCCCAGAACGGCGAATAGTCGCCCGTCTTGCGGTCTTCCTGCTGCAGCGCTTCGTCGACCAGGTGCGTGCAGCGCTCCGGATGCGCATTCGTCAGCAGCGCCTTGATGTAGACGTCGACGTCCTCGCCCTGATAGCCCTCCGGCGCGCGCACGAGGCCGCCCGAGCGATAGTAGCCGTACATGTTCGACAATCCGGCGATCGGCACGATCGCATCGAGCCCGCGCGTGCGCAGGCTCGCGACCATCTTCGGCAGCGTGCCGTCGTACGACACGCCGTACATGCCGACGTGGCCCGTGGACCAGCTCGCGACGACTGCCTTGCCGCTCGCATCCTTCGCGGTCGCATCGCGGCCGAGCCAGCGGATCACCGACGCCATCGCGACGGATTCGTCGCGCGTGAGGATCGTCGGGCAGCCGTCGGAGCCGGCGGTGCCTAGCGAATCCGCATAGACGATCGTGAAGCCGCGCGGAATGAAGTAGCCCTCGATCCACGAACGGCCGGCCGCGGCCGCTTCGAGCTGCTGCAGCATGCGCACTTGCGGCGCGGCGGCCATGATCCGCGTGGACGCGCCGCCGGGGGCGGCGGCCGTCGCAACGAGATGCGGCGAGCCGTCGAGTTCGACGTCGACGTCGTGGTTCGGGCTGTCGGCAAGGCCCGCGTAGTACGGGCTCGCGAGCACGATGACCGGCGTGCGCGCGCCGTTGGCGGTTTCGGACGGACGCACGACGCGCACGTGAATGCGGTCACGCGTACCGTCGCCGTCGGAGTCGACCGGCGTGTCGATCCACGCGTTTTCCTCGATCGTGCCGCCCGACAGCGACGGCTGTACCTGGCCGTTGCTGATCACCGGTTTGTAGCGTCCGCCGCTCGCCGGGTTCGCGTACGGGACGCCGGACGGCGACACGCGCGCCGCGAGCGATTGAGCGCCGGACGCCGCCGATGCAGCGGCCTCGTCCTGTTGATTTTGCGCGAGCGCGGAGACGCCCGCCACGCTGCCGCCGTCGTCACCGCCGCACGCGGCGAGCGTCGCGGCCGCAACGAGCGCGGGTAGCCATGCGCTGCGCGATCCTCTGATATGAAATTGCATTGCCGACCTCGTTCTTTTGATTGTGTGGATACGACCGTTCCGCGATACGCCCCCTGCGGGCCGGGCCGATTACTGCATGCGACGAAGAGGAAACTGCACCATCGGGACAACGCCGGGCGCGATCCCGGCCGGAAAGCGGCGGCAGTGCATTGCAGTCATGCAGGACTGCGAATCAAATGCGTGCGTGCCACGCGTCCTTCCAGATGAAACGGAACGACATCATTCGATGAGACGGGGATGTTGCGAGCTGCGGTGCTGCGCTGCGAAAAAACACGACGCGACGCGCGTGCGGCGACGGAATGAAACGGATCGGCGGTTTCGGCCGCGCCGCGCATCGTGATGGCTCGCCGGTTCGCGTTTGCTTTCCGGAAGCTTGCGCAAAAGTTATCTCAGGGAAAACGGTGTGTCAAACTTTTTTAACCGTAGGTAAAAAAGTTTCGAAGCGCATGCCGATGCGGCGCGCGTAGTGCGATGACCTCGCGCATGTGCGGCGACGCGCTTGCCGTTGCTTCGCGCCCTGTCGCCCCAAGCAAAACGGGCGATGACGAATCGTATTCGCCACCGCCCGCTCGCCGGATGCTCTCGGTCTTCCTTCCATTCATGAACGCTCGCGCACGCCGTCACCCGTCGTCGGCCTTCGCCTGCAGATCCTTCAACCCTTGAATCACGACCAGCAGCGCGCGCCCGTGCTCGTCGGAGCCGTCCCACGCGTCGACGATCGCGTCGCGCAGCAGGTCGTTGTAGCGGCGGCGCGCCGGGCCGGTATCGACGCCGTAGAAACTGCATAGCTTGTTGAATGGCGCGCTGCGCCGCAGCCGATGCCCGTTCGACAGCCGCAGCCGCGACACGGTCGGCTGGCTGACCCCGGAAAGTCGCGCGATTTCGCTGGACGAGCGCGTGTCCGCCATCAGACGGCGTAACAGGTCTTGTACAGGAAAATCGTGATCCGGGGCTTCCATGCGGTGCATTATACCTATACAGTTACGGTTGTTGAATGGGCTTGCTGTCACCAGCGAGGCTGTATCCCGAGAAAGTTGATGACACTGAAACACCTCCCTCCCACGTTCTGCTGGACGAAGATCGGTACCGAGTCCGGCGAGGAACTGCCGACCGTCGTGCTCCGCAAGGAATGGGAGCGCCGGCTCGGAGGCGGGCGTTTTCTGTGGGGCATCAACCAGCCGCTCGGCAGCAGCGCGCAAGTCGCCGCGCATCGCACGGGCTCGCTGCTCGCGCTGTTCTCGCCGGTTGCATCGCGCACGCGGCCCGGCGAGCGCAAGCGCGAGGACGCGCTGCTGTGGAATGCCTGGGTCGACGCCAGCGGCCAGGTGCGGCCGCTGCCGCCGCACACGTTCATTGCAAGCCGCGCGACGCTGCCGTCGGGCCGGCGTCGCGAACAGCACTACGCGCTCGTCTGCGCATCGTCCACCGCGCTGACGGTCGGCACGCAACTGCGCGTGTGCCCCGATCACCTGCGCAGCGTGAGCACGGGCAAGCCGCTCGGCGTCGCGCAGGGCGCGGCCGTGGTCGACTGCATCGGGCGCGCGAAGGAACAAACCGGCAAGAGCTATCCGCTTGCGCTGTCGGTCGAACTCGAGGCACCGTATTTCGTGCGGCTCGCACAGCCGTGCGTGCTGAAGGCGCGCGATCTCGCCGAAGTGAACAAGGCGACGCGCGCCGGCGATTTCGACCGCTTCGTCGAACTGGTCGCGCGCCTGCGCGGCCGTTCGCCGACGGATGCCGTGCGCGGCGTCACGCGCGACCTGTTCGACGTGCCGCCGATCGAAACGGCGGCTGCCTACGTCGCGCCCACGCATGTCGCGCGGCTGCGCAGCCGGCCCGCGGCCGAGCATCCGGGCGAGCTCACCGGCGATCTGTTCGATCTGTCGCCCGGCGAAGCGGCCGCGTTCGGTGGTCTCGCGCATCCGCGCATCGGGCGCGCATGACGTTCGCGCCGCCGGTGCGCGGCGCGTGACGCAAGGCAGGGCAGGGCAGATGAATGCGCGTGCAACGACGCGCGTCGACGCACATGCGTGTGGCAGCCATCTCGGGGCGCGCAAGAATTTGTTGCAATCTCGCCGTAGCGGATCGGCGGGTGCGGAGCGACAATCGCCACGAAGCGTGCCGCGCGGTGGCCGTGCATCGACAGGCTGCTTGCCGTCGTTCACGCCGCCGACATGCGCACCACGCACACTGGGCGTCGGCTTGCTTCACACAGCAACCCTGAGGGAGAAGTGTCGATGTCGACCCACACCTGTTCGCGGGAAGCCCGGGCCGCGCAACGCTTCGTCGAGGCGACGCGCAACGTCGACCAGGCGTTTCGCGCCGTGCGCGGCGAAAGCGACGACGACATCTCGTCGGCCGACTATGCACTTGCGATGTCGCGCCTCGATCGCGCGCTCGACGAACTGGCGCGTGCGCAGGAATTCTTCGATCGCGTGGTGGGCGCCGACGCCGCGCACGGCAACTGAACAACTGAACTGAATTCGCGGCTTCTGCTTTCGCTTCGGCCGCGGTCGTCTTCCGTTTTTCGCTCTGATCGTTTCGCCGCGTCATTCGACGTTCGGCGGAGTGCCGACCTACCAGCTTGCCGGAAGACAACGTCCGGCATGTCAGTCTCTCATCCTCCGCCAACCGGCCATTGCATTACACCCGTCGCATCATGCAGTCGGGCGGCGCGCACCCGGTTTCAGCAGACGAACATCAAACCTTCCGCCCTTCGACCGGATAGCCGGGATCCGTGTACCCGTGTGTCGACGCATGTCCGGGCGGCACCAGCGAATCGACGAAGCGTTCGTCGTCGGGACCGAGTTCGATCGTCAACGCATCGATGTAGCTGTCCCAGTGCGCTTCGGTGCGCGGCCCGGCGATCGTCGAGCTGACGATCCGGTTCTTCATCACCCATGCGAGCGCGAACGCGACCGACGTCGTGCCGCGCGCGGCCGCGTGCTCGGCCACCTGCCGAGCGATGTGCAGCGACTCGGGCCGCCATTCCGTCTGCTGGATTCGCCGGTCGCCACGGCCCGCGCGCGAATCGGCGGGCGGCTGCGCGCCGGGCGCGTATTTGCCGGTCAGCACGCCGCGCGCGAGCGGGCTGTACGGCACGACGCCGATGCCGTAATGCGCGGCCGCCGGCAACTGTTCGACCTCGGCCGTGCGATCGACGAGGTTGTACAGCGGTTCGCTCGCCACCGGGCGATCGATGCCGAGCTGGTCGGCGAGGCGCACGATCTCGGCGATGCGCCAGCCCTTGAAGTTCGACAGCCCGACGTAGCGCACCTTGCCTTGCCGGATCAGGTCTGCCACCGCGCGCATCCCTTCTTCGAGCGGCGCATCGGTCAGCGTGCGGTGGAAATAGAGGATGTCGATGTAATCGGTGCCGAGCCGTTTCAGGCTCGCGTCGACCGATTCGTAGATCCATTTGCGCGACTGGCCCTGACGGTTCGGCCCCGCGTCCGGGCCGGCCGGAAAGCCGAACTTCGTCGCGACGACCCAGCTGTCGCGTTGCCGCGCGATCGCACGGCCGACGATTTGTTCCGAGCGTCCGGCGTGATAGACGTCGGCCGTGTCGATGAAGTTGATGCCCTGGTCGAACGCCTTGTCGATGATGCGCGTCGACGTCGCTTCGTCGGTCTCGCCGCCGAACATCATCGCGCCGAGACACAGCGGCGACACTTTCAGCGCGCTGCGCCCGAGATAGCGGTAATCCATGGTGAGGCTCCATGCGGGCGAGCGCCCGCGTCGATTGAAGTCGGTTGAATGAGCGTGCGGTCCGGATGCGGCGCTCACACGCCTGCTTCGTCGAACACGCGCTGCGCGATCGGTAGCGCCGAACTGGCGGTCGGCCAGCCCGAATAGAACGCGAGATGCGTGATCGCCTCGATCAGCTCGTCGCGCGTGATGCCGTTGTCGAGCGCCTTCTTCAGGTGGAACGGCAGTTCGTTCACGCGATACAGCGCGACGAGGCTCGCGACCGTGATCAGGCTGCGATCGCGCGGCGACAGGCCGGGGCGCTGCCACACGTCGCCGAACAGCACGTTGTCGGTGTAGTCGGCGAGGGCCGGCGCGATTGCGCCGAAGGCCTGGCGCGCGGCGGAAGTCGGTTCGGACATCGAGGGCTCCGGAGGACGTGGAAGACATCGACGATGGTAGCCACCCGCGCGCTTATCGATAATCCCCACGAATGCGCATGCACTTATCGAACCGGTTCATGAATGGCCGGGATGGCGCAGCGCGTCGACGATCAGGGCGAAGGCGCGCGACGATTGCCGCCGGCTCGCGTAGTACAGGTGGTGGCCGGGAAAGGTGGGACACCAGTCGTCGAGCACGCTGACGAGCCTGCCGGCACCGACGTGCGGCACGGCGAGTTCGGCCGGCACGTACGCAAGGCCGTAGCCCGCGAGCGCCGCGTCGAGCATTTCATAGGTGCCGTTGAACGTGACCTGGCCGTCGACGCGCACCTGCAGCATGTCGTCGCCGCGCGCGAGTTCCCACGCGTACAGCGCGCCGTGCGTCGGCAGCCGCAGGTTGATGCAGTCGTGCGCGACGAGATCCTGCGGCGTCGCGGGGTGCTCGCGTTGCGCGAAATACGCGGGCGCGCCGACGATCGCCATTTTCAGGTCGGGCGAGATGCGCACCGCGATCATGTCCTTCGCGACCTGGTCTCCCAGCCGCACGCCGATGTCGAAGCGTTCTGCGACGATGTCGGCCAGCCCGTAGTCGGTTACGAACTCGACCTTGAGGTCGCGGTAGTCGCGCAGGATCGGCGACAGCTTCGGCCACAGCAGCGTGCGGATCACGTAGTCGGTCGCGTTGATGCGCACGGTGCCGGCCGGTTTGTCGCGCAGTTCCGCGAGCGCCGACAGTTCGGCCTCGATTTCGTCGAAGCGCGGCGCGAGGTTGAGCAGCAGGCGCTCGCCGGCTTCGGTCGGCGCCACGCTGCGCGTCGTGCGCGTGAGCAGCCGCACACCGAGACGCGTCTCGAGCGAGCGGATCGTATGGCTGAGTGCGGATTGCGACACGCCGAGCCGGGCGGCCGCGCGCGTGAAGCTGCGCTCGCGCGCGACGGCGATGAAGGCGAGCAGGTCCGCGAAGTTGTCGCGCGGCATGGAAGAAGTCGGGTGGTCGATGCCTGCGCATCCTACCATCGGGTCCGTCGCGTGCTGCGACGACCCGCGGGCGCGGCAGCGCTGCCCGCGTCACGCCGGCTGCACGGCGCGCGACGCGGGGGGGCGGATCCTACGCGTAGCCGCCGTGCTGGAACGACGTCGCGAAGAACTGCATCTGGTAGCGGATCGCATGCGCCCAGTAGTCCCACGTGTGACCGCCCGGACGCTCCGCATAGTCGTGCGGCACGCCGAGTGCGACGAGTCGTTGATGCAGCGTGCGATTCGAGCTGACCAACGAGTCGTCGCGGCCGCAGTCGATCGTCAGGTCGAGATGCGCACGGACGAACGCGCGCGCGCTTTCGACGATCGCGCTGCGGTTCCAGAACGACGGATGGCGGACGGGATCGCCGAACACGTGGTCGATGCCGGGCTCGTCCTCGCAGCAGCGCGGATCGACCGCGCCGCTGATGCTGCCGACCGCGCCGAACGTGTCGGGCCGGTCGAGCGCGATGCGCAGCGCGCCGAAGCCGCCCATGCTGAGCCCGGTGATCGCGCGTGCGCCCTTGGTCGCGATGGTTCTGAAGTGCATGTCGACATACGACACGACTTCGTCGCCGACGAAGGTTTCGTAGCGGCTGCCCGAGTCGAACGGGCTGTCGATGTACCAGCTTTCGTGTCCGCCGTCGGGCATCACCAGGATCACGTGATGGCGATCGGCCAGCGCGGCGATCCGCGTGTTCGCGGTCCAGTCGGTGTGGTCGCCGCCGGAGCCGTGCAGCAGGTAGACGACCGGAAAGCGCTCGACGGCGCGTTCAGGCCCGTGGCGCAGGCGCGCATAGTCGTCCGGCAGCACGACGGTCGCCTTCAGCGTCTCGTTCATCGCCGCGCTCGGGATCGCGACGACCCGCGTCTGAAAGGCGAGGGCCGGGCCCGCGACGGCGAGCAGCAGCAGTAGCCAGAACGTGCGTATCAGGTTCATGGAGCCTCGCATGTGTCGTTTCCGTTCGGCAGTCGGGCATCGGGAAAACCCTGTTTGGCGACTCTAGCAACCGTGCCTTTCAGCCAAATTTCGGCGAATCCTACGAGTTGTCAGGTGGCCGGCGCGCAGTCCGGCGGCCGCGCGCGTCAGCCGAGACAGCGCGCCAGCGCTTCCCGGAACGCGGCGGGCCGCTCGGCCGGTATCAGGTGCCCGCAGCCGGCGATCGTCTCGACGCCGGCGCAGCGCGCGAGCGCCCAGTCCGGCACGTGCCAGCCCGCGCGCGAGCGGTCGCCGGCGACGAGCCACACCGGATGGCGCTCGAAAACTTCGGCGAGCGCCTGCAGATAGCCGGGTTCGCCCGTCGTCGCGACGACCGAGCGTCCCATCGCGCGCAGCGTCGACGCCGGCTGATGCGCGAGCCAGCGGCGCGCGTCGTCGAGCTGGCGCGGCGACGGTTCGTCGATCGCGCCGCGCAGCCAGCCGGATGGATCGCTGCGCAGGCCGTCGAGCATCGCGTCGGCCTGCGCGGCCGACATGCGGCCGACCGACGCCGACCAGAATGCGTCGTCGAGCGTGAAGTTGCCTTCGACGTTGACGATCCGGCGCACGCGCGCCGGGTGGGCATGGGCGAACAGCATCGCGATCGCGCCGCCGACCGAGTGACCGACGAGATCGACCGGCTGCGCGCCGTCGTGCGTGTCGATGGCCTGCCGCAGATGCTCGACCTGTGCGGCGAGCGTGATCGCGTCGAACGGCGTGTCGCGATGGACGCCGTAGCCGAGCAGGTCGGGGGCGAGATGCGGGCCGGGCCATTCGGGCACGTCGAATGTGCCGATGAAACCGTGGACGAAGACGACGGGCGGGGTGGGCAGGCTCATTGGACGGTCGACGACGGAAGGGGCGGCAATTCGAGTTCGGCGAGCAGTTCGTCGAGTTCGAGCACGTGGGTGCGATCGTGGTCGAGCAGCTCGCGCACGAGTTCGTCGAGCGACATCCGGCGGATGCCGTCGCGCAACCCGCAGCGCGCCAGTTCCGACGGTTGCAGCGCGGCGGCCGTCGCGCACAGCGCGGCGCGGCCGGTGCGGAACGCGGCAAGCGCGTCGTCGAGCGGCTGCGCCAGGTAGTCGCGCTGCGCGGCGAGTGCCGTCCCGTCGACGGAGGCGATCACCGGCAGCTCGTGCGTGCGCACGACTTCGATGCGTTCGCCGAACACCGCGTCGAGGTCGCGCAGGTGGCATGCGTGCTCGACGAGCGAGAAGCCCGTGCCGGCCGGGCGGCGCGTGACGAGCATGGCGGGAAAGTGCGCGGCATACGCGGCGATCCGCGCAGGCATCGCGGCCAGTTCGGCGACGACGTCGGCGAACGGCAGCACCCGCGGAAATGCGCTGAATACCGCGCCGTAGCTGAACAGCGCGCCGCCGATCCGGCCGCGCGCCTGTACGACGTCATGCCCGTGGCGGCGCATCACGTCGGCGACCATCGCGCCGCAGAACTGCCGGGCCGTCGTATCGGCTTCGATTTCGGGGAATTTGTGCGCGATTTCGTGCTGGATCGCGCCGATCGCGGCGACGCCGACACGCGACAGCGCCGCGAATTCGACATAGCGCTCAGGCCGCGCGATCAGCGCTTCGAGTTGCGCGCCGAGCGGCGTCGCGCGAAAACGATCGAAACGGGAATGCATGATGGAAAGCGTTTGTCGGTCCAGTAACGTGTCAAAACGATACGTTACTGGACCGGCGGCGTCAACCGGAGCGCTTCGGGCAACGCGCTGCATTACTCCTTGCCGGTGCCCCGAGCTGCCTGTTCGATCAGCTTCGCGACTTCAGCGGGATGCGAGATGTAGGCGACGTGGCTCGACTTGAGTTCGATCGTCTTGCTGCCGGCGCGTTGCGTCATGAAGCGTTCGAGCTCGGGGTTGATCGCGCGGTCCGCAGTGGCTACCACCGCCCAGCTCGGTTTCGTCCGCCATGCGGCGTGCGTGATCGGCACGCCGAACGACTGCGCGGCCGGCGTGACTTGCGAGATCGCCATGAATTTCGCTTGGGCGGCCGGCACGTCGGCCGCGAAGTCGGCATGGAACGACGCTTCGTCGAAATACAGATGGCCGTCTTCGGTGGCCTTGATCGCCTTTGTCGCCGGCGGCGTCTTCCTGGTCAGTTCGAGCGGGCTTTCGCCGGTGTCGGGCTGGAATGCCGCGACGTAGACGAGACCCGCGACCTTGTCGTCGTTGCCGGCTTCGGTGATCACCGCGCCGCCGTAGCTATGGCCGACGAGGATGCTCGGGCCGTCCTGCGCGTCGACGACGCGCCGGGTTGCCTTCACGTCGTCGTCGAACGACGTTTCCGGCTGCTGCACGACGGAAACCTTGTAGCCGTCACGTGTCAGGATGTTCGAGACGGCTTGCCAGCCCGAGCCGTCGGCGAAGTAGCCATGGACCAGCACGACGTTCTTGACGGGGGCGGCGACGGCCGCATGCGAGCCGAGTGCGGCGGCGGTCAGGGCGAGTGCCGCGGCGATCTGGCGGACTTGGGCAAAGCGCTTCATTTTTCATTCTCCAGAAGGAAGACAGGGTAGGAACCGTCGGATATCGACAGGCGTCTTGTTCCGTCGATGAAATCATCCTACTAGTAGGTAGGGTGGTGTGCAAGAAGAAATCACGGCTGGAAAAGAGTATCTCAGGGAGGTAAACTATCCATGTTTTTCATCCGACTAGATGGTAGGCAAAATGACGGTATCGGGGGACAGTACGGCGGGCCGCATACTCGAAGCCGGGCGGCAACTGATCATGCGGCGCGGCTACAGCGGGTTCAGTTATGCCGACATCGCCGACGCGATCGACATCAGGAAGGCGAGCATTCACCACCACTTTCCGACGAAGGCGGATCTGGCGGTCGCCGTGCTGCAGCAGTCGCAGGCGAAATTCGATGCCGACATGGCGTTGCTCGACGCGAGCGGTGCCGACGCGCTGGTGCAGATGCGCGCATACATCGGCTACTGGGAACGCTGCATCGCGGACGACAGCGCGCCGTTCTGCGTCGCCGGCATGCTCGGCGCGGAGTTGCCGGCGCTGCCCGACGAAGTCGCGCGGGCGGTGAAGGCGCATTTCGACGACCTTGCGGCGTGGCTGGTGCGCGTGCTCGACACCGGGGTGAAAGACGGCGTCGTGCAGCCGGGCGTGTCGGTGCAGACCGAGGCCGCGACGTTCGTGTCGCTGGTCTATGGCGCGATGCTTGCCGCGCGGGCGTACGGCAATGCCGGGATGTTCAGGGACGTGACCGCTGGGGCGGTCGAGCGGCTCGCGGTGCCGCGCAACCGCGCGTGAACCGTGCACGCGTCGGCGGGTAGCGAAGGCGCCCGGCGGTCATGTGGAGTCGCCTGACGCCACACGGCTTAAGTGCGCTTCCCGGCCTCGGCTTGCGCGCTCAGTGTCGCTTTCAGCGCCTGCAGTTCGGCCGTGAATGCCGGGCTGAAGTCCTCGGCTTCGAACAGCGGGCGGATTTCGATGTCGGAGTCGCCGCGCATCGGATTCGGGCAGCGCTTCACCCATTCGACCGCTTCTTCCATCGATTTCACCTGCCACAGCCAGAAGCCGGCGACGAGCTCCTTCGTTTCGGCGAACGGGCCGTCGATGACGGTGCGGTTCTTGCCGGCAAAGTGGACGCGCTTGCCGCGCATGCTCGGCTGCAAGCCGTCGGCGGCTAGCAGGATACCGGCCCTCGCCAGCTCCTCGTTGAAGCGGCCCATCGCAGCGAACATTTCAGGGTCGGGCATTCGGCCGGATTCGGAATCGGCGGTGGCCTTGACGATTACCAGGACGCGCATGGTCGTATCTCCTTGGGGTGGGTGGTCGAATGATCGTCCGCCGGAAGGCGAACGGGGCTTACGACATCAGGACGGCCGGCAAGCAGGGAAATCGACAACGGAGGTGAAAAAAGCGCCGAAGGGCAGGCTGGAACGGCGGGTGGCGCGGTGCCGGGGCGCGATCGACCCGAGACTTTCCGGGCGGGCCGCCGCGCACGGATGCGAGGCGGCCCGCCCGGCGGGCAGGTCAGTACGATCCGTCAGTTCCCGGCCGGCGGCGCCTTCGTGCCGTCGCCGAGTTGCGCGCGCAGCCGCGCTTCCTGCTCCTGCAGCTCGGGCGTGAATTCCGCGCCGAAATCCTCGGGCGAGAACACCTGGCGGATCTCGATGTCCGATTCGATCGGCATCGGGTTCGGACAGCGCTTGACCCATTCGACGGCTTCTTCCATCGAATCGACCTTCCACAGCCAGTAGCCGGCGATCAGTTCCTTGGTTTCGGCGAACGGGCCGTCGATGACGGTCCGGTCCTTGCCGGAGAAGTGCACGCGCTTGCCGCGCGAACTCGGGTGCAGCCCTTCGCCGGCCAGCATCACGCCGGCCTTCACGAGCTCCTCGTTGTACTGGCCCATCGCGGCCAGCAGTTCGGTATCGGGCATCGCGCCCGATTCGGAAATGGCCGTTGCCTTGACGATTACCATGACGCGCATCGTTGTGACTCCTTGAACGGGAAAGGGAAGATCCGCGATCGGCCGGCCGTGCGGACGGCAAATCGATCGGTTACGACACTACGACGGGCGACGATCGCGCGAATCGACATCGCGCGAAAAAAATCTCGATGCCCGATGACGCGGCGAGTCGCGCAAGCCGGTTGATTCCGCTACGGGTCGATCGTGCCGCGGTGCGCTGGAGCCGCCGGTCAAAACTGGTATGCTGATCTGCATTACGTTCATGCGGAGGGCGCCATGGCAACGAAGGAAGTCTCGAAGAAAAAGTACCTGAAGATTCTGAACAAACGCCTGCGGGCCGAGCCGGATGCGCCGGCCGGCGCATCGTTCGTGTTCTTTCCGCTCGGCGCGAAGGCCAAGCATGCGACGGGCGTCGTGGCCGGCGAACCGCGCAGCAAGCGCGAACTCGCGGTGATGGCCGCGGTCCAGAGCAAGGCGTCCGCCGAATTCGTCGTGACCGGCGCCTGACCGGCGACGGGCTGCCGGCGGCCGGCAAGCCGCACGCGACAGCGCGTGCGCTATGCCGCGGCCGCGTCGCAATGCGCGATCACACCGGCGATCACGCGCGCAATGTCTTGCGTGATCGCCGGGCCGTGCATCGGCAGGATGATGTCGAGATCGAGCGCCTGGATGCGGCGCAGCGCGCTCGCCAGATGCGCGAGCGACGGCAGGTAGTCCGAGCGCGTGATCGCGTCGAGGATCGCCGGCAGCGGATCGTCGGTCTCCTCCCTGCCGAAGCGCATCAGGATGTCCGACGACAGCAGCGCCTTGTACGCCGGCAGGTACACCACGAGCGAATCCCACTGATGCACGTGTTTCGTGAAGACCGGCACGACGTCGATGCCTGACAGCGTCCTCGGTTCACCGTCCGTCAGCGGAACCGCATGCACGCCGAACACGTCGGCAAGCCCCCATGTACACATCGGATGCCCGTACGCGACGAGCGCCGGGTTGGCCGCGAGGAAGTCGGGCAGCGCGCCCATTTCGTCGGCCTCGAAGTGCGGGACGATCACGCTGCTGACCATCGACGGCGCGATGCCGATGGTGTTGAGTGCCGCGCTCAGTTGCGTGAAATTGGAACGGGTGCCGGTTTCGACGCACAGCACGTCGCCGTGCGGCGATCGTACGAAGAACTGGCTGAAGCTCAGGTTCAGCGTGTCGACGTAGGACGTGGCGCGAAACAGGCCGTCGCGGACGACGTCGATTCGGGAGGCGCTCATCGGGGATCCTCGCGCAGGGAAGGGAGCCGGGCCGTCCGCGCATCGCGGGTTGCGGTGCGGCAGACGGCAGCAGTCGATCTTCCGATCCAGTCTAGCAGCGCTGCCCCGGATCCGCGAACCGGGGCGACCCCTTGGCCGAGCCGCGTCAGTTCTTCAGCTTGTAGCCGGTGCGGAACATCCACGCGACGACTGCAAGCAGGATCGCGAGGAACAGCGAGGTCGCCGCGAGGCTGATTCCCACGTGCACGTCGGCCAGCCCGTAGAACGACCAGCGGAAGCCGCTGATCAGATAGACGATCGGGTTGAACAGCGTGACGATGCGCCACGCGGGCGGCAGCATGTCGACCGAATAGAAGCTGCCGCCGAGGAACGTGAGCGGCGTGATGATCAGGAGCGGCACGAGCTGCAGCTTCTCGAAGCTGTCGGCCCAGATGCCGATCACGAAGCCGAACAGGCTGAAGGTAATCGACGTCAGCACGAGGAACAGCACCATCCAGAACGGATGCAGGATGTGCAGCGGCACGAACAGGCCGGCCGTCGCGAGGATGATCAGCCCGAGCAGCAGCGACTTCGATGCGGCCGCACCCACATAGGCGATCACGATCTCCCAGTACGACACGGGCGCGGACAGGATCTCGTAGATCGTGCCCGTGAAGCGCGGGAAGTAGATGCCGAACGACGCGTTCGAGATGCTCTGCGACAGCAGCGACAGCATCACGAGGCCCGGCACGATGAACGACCCGTAGCCGATGCCGTTCACGTCGCTGATGCGCGAGCCGATCGCCGAGCCGAACACGACGAAGTACAGCGACGTCGAGATCACCGGCGCGATGATGCTCTGCATCAGCGTGCGGCGCGTGCGGGCCATTTCGGCGCGGTAGATCGCGCGGATGCCATGCAAATTCATGTTCGCCATGTGCGTTACGCCCCTTGTGCGCCGTTGCGGCGGTTGTCGATCAGGCTGACGAAAATGTCCTCGAGCGAGCTCTGCGTCGTATGCAGGTCGCGAAAGCCGATGCCGGCCGAGCCGAGCGCGTTGATCAGCGTCGCGATGCTCGCGTCGTCGCGCTGCGAGTCGTAGGTGTAGACGAGCGCGTTGCCGTCGTCCGCGCGTTCGAGCCCGAACGCGGCGAGATCGGCCGGCACGGTCGCGAGCGGATGCTCGAGCTGCACGGTCAGCTGCTTCTTGCCGAGCTTGCGCATCAGCTCGCGCTTCTCTTCGACGAGCACGAGCTCGCCGCCGAGGATGATGCCGATCCGGTCGGCCATTTCCTCGGCCTCCTCGATGTAGTGCGTGGTCAGCAGGATCGTCACGCCGCTTTCGCGCAGCGAGTCGACCAGCTTCCACATGTCGCGGCGCAGCTCGACGTCGACGCCGGCCGTCGGCTCGTCGAGGAACAGGATGCGCGGCTCGTGCGACAGCGCCTTCGCGATCATCACGCGGCGCTTCATGCCGCCCGACAGCGTCATCAGCTTGTTGTCGCGCTTGTCCCACAGCGACAGCGCCTTCAGCGTCTTCTCGATGTACGCGGGATCGGGCGCCTTGCCGAACAGGCCGCGGCTGAACGATACCGTCGCCCAGACGGTTTCGAACGCGTCGGTGGTCAGCTCCTGCGGCACGAGGCCGATCATTTCGCGGGCGGCGCGGTACTGGTCGCGGATGTCGTGACCGCCGACCGTCACACGGCCTTCGGTCGGCGTGACGATGCCGCAGATCGAGCCGATCAGCGTGGTCTTGCCCGCGCCGTTCGGGCCCAGCAGCGCGAAGATCTCGCCGGGGCGGATGTCGAGGGTCACGTGCTTCAGCGCCTGGAAGCCGGACGCGTATGTCTTGGAGAGGTCGGAGACGGAAAGGATCGGTTGCATGCTCACGGATGGCACGGCCGGTCGGTCCGACGCTGCGCGCCGCGCGTGCCCGGAGCCGCCGCAGCGAAGCGGCGGGGCGGGGGCGGCATGGCGAACGGGCGTCATGTCGAACGGCGTTGTGGTGCGGGATCGCAGGACCGCCATATTAGCAATCGGAAGATGGAAATGCATTTCGACGGCAAGGACGTGCGATGCCGGTGCGCGATTTGCGTGAAATGCGCGCGTTTGACTCAATAAAGCGATGCTTTATTGGAGTCGAGTGAACAATGCGCGCGATTTTCGGGCAATCGGATGACGCTCGCGTGAGCGCTTGGCGGCCGGCACGACTGTGCTGCCCGGTCGACGGCGCGCCGTACCGGGACGGCGTGCGCCGCGCTCGCGATAATGCGTTCCTCTCACGTTCCCGGAGCGGTGCGCATGTCTTTGATCGATTTCAAGTCCGTCGCGGCGGCTCAGGCCGTCGCGTGGCAATCCACGATCGTCGGCGAGGTCGGGCCGGCCCGGATCAAGGTGCTGCGCATGGACGCGCAGCCGTACGAAGCGGAAGTGCACGACTACAACGAGGGCCTGCTGGTGCTCGACGGCAGGCTGATGCTCGAGGTCGACGCACAGACGGTCGTGGTCGAGGCCGGACAGATGTATCTCGCGGTCGCCGGCACGCGTCACGCGGTGCTGCCGGGCAGCCACGGTACGCTTGCGATCATCGACGTGTGAGCCGTGCGCCCTCGTGCGTGCGGCCCGCCTGAGGCCCGCACGCCGGGCCTCGCGCGGGTCGGGCGCCCTCGTTCGAACGCGCGTTGTACGGCCCCGGTATTTGTCTGAGCAAATAAAATGAAGGCCGTTTGAAAAATTGTCAAACGCCCTGCTCGCACTAGGCGTGCGTGGTTCGGCGCGTTTGGAACTCTGCATCCATTTACTTGTGCGTATCGTCCGATCATAGTCTCGACCAACGACGCATCACGATAACGAATCAAGCGTACGTATGGAGACCACACCATGAGACGCCTTTCCGAGGGGCCGGCCGGACGGCCGTTTTGCTGCTTTTCGCCGGATGCGGGCGCGACGCGAGTCGCGTGCCTGCGTCATCACATCGCGTTGCCGCTGTAGCGACGCTCCACTTCCCGTTTCGATTGCTCCGACGGTGCCGTGCCGCATGACGGCGCCGCCGGAGAGCGCTTGCCTGCCGCGGCGGTCCTGATCGCATTTGCCCGACCGGCAACGCGGCGCGCATTGCGCGCATCGTCATGCGCCGCGCGCCGTCGCGGCGGCGCGATACCAACCGGCGGGCCACGCAGCCCGTCCGGGCGAGACCTGTCGTACCTCAAAAGGAGGGGTTGATGTTTTGCATTCCTGAATGGCGGAAGGCGATCCTGTCGTGCGCCGTGCTGGCGCTGCCGTTCGTCGCCGGTTGCGGCGGCGGCGACGATCCGGGCCCGATCAACGTGCCGCAGTGCTCGGGCAGCGCATGCGGGCCGAGCGGCGCCGAGACGACACCGCCCGTCGTGAAGAAGCTGTGTCCGGATTCGCTCGACTACACGACGACCTACACGGGCGGCGCCGGCAGCGGCGAATACGTGAAGGTGAAGTTCGACACGACGAAGCTGACGTATCAGATGCAGTTCATCGAGTCGTCGGTGCCGACGTCGGCGGGGCAGGTCAACGACACGCGTGCAGGCCTGACGATCAGCGGCGCGTTCCACCATCCGGCCAATCTGCCGACCGCCGAGCAGAACCGCTGCGCGTTCGTGCTCGACAGCGGCGCGACGAGCGACGGCGCGTATGCGGTGACGATCAATCGCGCGGACCCGCCGATGCTGTTCGTCGGCAACGGGGTGGTCGGCGGCGGGATTCCGGGCGCGACGATCGCGTTCGCCGGTCTCGAGCCGTTCCCGGGCGTCGTGCTCGGCACCGTGCCGTCGCGCACCTTCGATTTCTATCCGTTCATCGGCTTCACCGACACCGAAACCGACTTCTCGAAGGTCGCCGGCAACTACAACGAACTCGGCATCCACCTGTCGCCGGTCGGCGGCAGCGCGCAGAGCAGCACGGGCGCCGTCGGCTGGCAACCCGATGTCGTCAACTGGAATCAGACGTTCAATGCCGACGGCTCGTGCACCATCACGGCGGGCAGCGACTACTCGTGCCAGACCACCGGGACGCCGTGGACGTTGCGCAAGAATACGGACGGTTCGCCCGACAACGTGTTCGTCAGCCACCCGGTGGCGAAGGCGGGCGGAAACCTCATCTATCCGTTCGCAGGGCAGGGCTCGGCAATCGTCATCGTCGCGCCGAGTCAGGCGAAGGGCATCATGATCGTCGGCAAGCTGAACGGCGTGCTGGTGCCGATCGTGATTCGCGTGGGCTACACGCATATCGACGCGAGCAACCTGCTGGCGTCGGTGGCCGATGCCGAGGTGGGGATCTCGATGCTGTCGCGGACCACGGCCGTCGGCGCGAATTCGCTGAAAGGCGGGTTCATCGGCGCAACGAGCGCGTCCGCATGCGGCGTCGTGGCACCCAGCACCGCGACGTTCGCGATCGCGACGTCGGGGCCGAGCTTCAACAACAACGTCCCGCATCCGGATCTGCCCGGCACCTTCGACGGCACTTTCTTCCTGGCGCAGGCCGGCAGCTGCAACGACGGCACCGCCGTGTCGACGATGGCCGCGAACTATACGTCGACGCTGTTCCAGGGCGCCACCGCGGCGTTCATCGATCCGCAGACGTCGTCGGTCACGTCGCAGTTCGCGCTCGACTACACGCAGGCGACGCCCGGCAAGATCAAGGTCACGGCCTCGCAGGACTTCGACGCGAAGGGGGCGAACGGCAACGTGGCGATCTTCGGCAAGGGCGACACGGGCTGGCTCGTGACGGCCGGCAACGTCTACGCGATGGTCGTCAACAACAGCAAGGTCAATCCGTTCTTCACGGTCGGCGCGTTCGTCCAGTAACCGCGTACTGAACCCGGAACACCGGCGGCACACGCGTCGCCGCCGGCGAATCGAAATTCAAGAGGAATCCTATGAATGTGAAGCGTTGGATGGCCGCGGCGTCGCTCGCGCCCGTGCTGGCTGCCTGCGGCGGCGACGGCGACCCGCCGCCCGCACCGGTGGTCCGGCTGTGCCCGCAGGCCATCGACTACGGCACGGTGTTCGTCGGCGGATCCGGTTCGGGCGAACTCGTGAAGGTGCAGCTCGACACGACGAAGATGACGTACCGGATGACCTACCTCGCCTCGCCGGTGCCGACCGCCACCGGCACCGTGCAACCGACGCGCGACACCGCGCCGGCCAACGTCGTCGACGGCACGCTGGCCGACGAAACGGGCCTGCCGACCGTGAAGCTGAACCAGTGTACGTTCCGGATGCAGAACGCGAGCCTCGACCCGAGCCGTCCGGCGCGCCTGTTCCTCGGCGAAGGTGTGCTGGGCGGCGCGATTCCCGGCGCGACGATCCAGTTCGACGGCGTGATCGGTGTCGGCAGGATTCCGAAGACGACATTCCCGTACTACCCGTTCATCAGCTTCTCGTCGCTCGAAACCGATCTGTCGAAGATCGCCGGCACGTACAACCAGCTCGGCTACCACCAGGCGCCGTCGCAGAACTTTCAGCCGGTGTCGCTCGACCAACAGGTGACGATCCACGCGGACGGCAGCTATGTCGAGACCGACAACTTCGGCAAGAAGAACGGCGGTCAGCCGCTCGCGTCGAGCGCGACCGTGAACCAGCCATTCACGCTGCGCCCGGACGCCCCGGCGTTCCAGTCGCTGAACTACCAGCCGCAGATTGTGCCGACGCTCGCCGCGCTCGATCCGGCGAAGGCCGGCAAGGGGATCCTGATCGTCGGCAAGCTGCGCAACCAGCTCGTGCCGGTTTTCATCCGCACGGGCGCCGCGAACGCGGACCTCACGCAGGGCCCGCCGAGCGCCGACGACGAATCGGGCATCTCGTTCCTGAGCCCGCAGGCGGCGATCGCGCAGGGCTCGCAGAACGGCGAGTACACGGGCGTCGACAGCGCGTTCAACTACCGCGCGACCGCGCTCGTCGGTGCGCAGGCGACGCTGCTCGATCCGTTCAACGCATCGCAGGCCGCGCTCACGCGCGCGCTGAACCTCGACTACACGCAGAAGGTGCCGGGCGTCGTGACGACCGTCCACGCGGACGCGGCGGCGGGGCCGGCGACCGGCAAGTTCGTGTGCACCGGCGGCGTGTTCGGGTTCCTCGACATGGCCGATACGCGCAATCCGTACTTCACGGTCGGTGCGTTCGTGCAGTAACCGCGCATGGATGGAGACACGGCGGTGCCGCGCGCAATGGCGCGGTGCCCGGACGAAACGAGGGGAGACTTGATGAAGAAGCTGATTGTCGCGGGTGTCGTCGCAGGCGTGTCGACGCTCGCATCGGCCCAGCAGGCGGGCGACAACGTCGCGACGCTGGGCTGGCTGCACATCATGCCGCAGGATTCGACCAACGGGCTGACGACGAATCTCGCGAGCATGCCGATCAACGGGCCGCTGCGGCTGCCCGGTTCGTTCACGTCGCCGGGCACGAGCCTGACGGTCAACAACGCCGATACGGTCGGCCTCACGCTCACGCACTTCTTCACCGACCACATCGCGGTGACGTCGGTGCTCGGCGTGCCGCCCGAGTTCACGCTGACCGGGCACGGCGTGATCAGGCCGCCCGGTCCGGCCGGTTCGCTCGGCAACGTCGACATGGACAAGCCGGCGAACCAGCCGGCCGTGAAGAACGCGCGGCAATGGAGCCCGACGATCATTCTGCAGTACTACTTCAATGCGCCGACCGCGAAGTTCCGCCCGTTCGTCGGGATCGGCGTGGCCTACAGCTGGTTCAGCAACATCGAACTGAACGGCAACTTCGCGAAGGACATCAACGAGAACCTCGGCAGCGTGCTCGCTGCCGGCGCCGGCAAGCCGGGGCCGACGTCGGTGGAGGGCAAGGCGTCGTCGTCGTTCACGCCGGTCTACAACGTCGGCGCGAGCTATGCGATCGACAAGCACTGGGGGCTCACGGCGACGCTGACCTACATGCCGCTGAAGACCTACTCGTCGCTCGTGATCAAGGCCGCCGACGGTTCGACGCTCGCGACCACGCGCACGCGGCTGAAGGCGGACCCGCTGATCACGTTCGTCGGTGTTTCCTACAGGTTCTGAGCCGTCCGGCGTGCATCGCGCACGCCGGCGGCTTCCTGCGACCGCGCGGCCGGGCGAATCCGGCCGGCGTGTCGCGTTCCTGGCGGCGTGCCGCCATTTGTGAAGAGAGAGGGGGCAGTTCAAATGAGCATTCGCAAACTCGTATCGCTTGTTGCTGCAGTGGCATTCACCGTGGTTTCGGCCGCGCCTGCTTTCGCCGTGACCGTTTCGCGCGTCGACGGGCACGCGATGAACCCGAACGGGGAACCGTTCTCCGCGACGGGCCTCACGGTCCTGGCCAAGGGGGCGATCAACGCGAGCTGCAACGCGACGTTCAACGGCACGATCAGCTCGACGGGCATCGTCAACATCACGTCGACGACGTTCGCGGGCGGCGCGACGTGCGGCCTGATCAGCGGCAGCGCGACCAGCGCGGCACCGTGGACGGGGCAGGCCGACAGCACGACGCAGCTGTCGATCAACAACGCGAAGGTGACCGTGACGCTGCTCGGTACCTGCGGGCCGAGCAAGATCGTGACGACGTGGAGCGATCCGAACTCGTCGCTGACGTTCAACAACGCAGTGCTGACGCCGGACTGCACGGTCAGCGGCACGGTTGCCACGTCGCCGAAGTTCCACGTGCAGTAAGCGGCACCTGATCGAGGCCGGACGCCCGCCATGAATGAGGGCCGTGCAGGAATGCGCGGCGGGCGTTCCGGTTTCGCGATGCATCCGCGTCGTCGCGCGTAGCGGCGCGACGGCCGGCGGGCCGCCGGCCTCGCGATCCGAGGCGGGCGGCCGTGCAGGGGGCCGGTGCGGCGCACCGTGCCGCCTGCTTCGACCGACACAAGACAACCATTCCGGACCCCCCATGCTTACTGACCCAGCGAAGTGTGGCGATGCCCGCGGTGCGACGCTCGACCGGCTGCGCACGGCCGCGTGGCTGCAGTACCTGATCGAACACCTGGACGAAGCGGTTTGCGTGGCGACGGCCGACGCCGACGCACCGGCCGTCCTGCCGGCGCGCTCGGCCCGCGGGCGAGCCGGCGCGAACCTGTCGCGCGAAGCGATCGCCGTCCTGCACGAACTCGCGCCGTGGATTGCAACGGACGGCGGCGGTTGCGCGTGCGACGCGAGCGATCCGCCCGGTGCCTGCCTGCACATTCCCGACACGGCACAGCTCGCGCATGCCGAGCGACGCTGCCGCGGATCGCGCGCGGTATTCGATTCGGCGCACGGCTTCGTCGATGCATGGGCTTTCGACGATCCCGACGACGGCTGGGCCGCGCTCGAGCGGATTGCCGGCGGTGTCGAACCCGGCGGCGGCGATGGCGGCGAGCACGAAGTACGGGAACCATCCGCGAACGGCGAGGCACCGCCCGCGAAGAACCTGAGAGAACGACGCGCGGCCGTCGCGGCAGCTTGCGTGGCGCCGTCGGCGCGGCCCGGGGCGATCATCGACGCGATCGTGCTGCGCGTCTGCGGGCCGCGCGACGATGCCGCGCGCGTCGACGAGATGGCCGCGCTCGCGATGTTCTGCGCGGAGCTTGCCGCTGGCAACGGGGTGTCCTTCGCCGCGTACGGCGGTCGGCACAACCTCGTTGCGCGCGCGATTCGCGAACGGCGCACCGATCTCGCGTCGATGGACGGTCTGCTCGCGGCGGTGTCCGTATGCCGGCTCGACCGGCTCGTCGGCGCGGGCAGTTTCTGGGCGTATTACCTGCTGGCGGGCATCGTGATCGCGGCGCCGGGCATCGTGCGCGAATTCGCGCGCCGCTTTCACGGCGACGCGTGGCAGACGTGGCTCGATGAAGGGCTCGCGTGGCCGGCGGTCGGCCGCTTCGGGCCGACGGAGAATGTCGCGTTCGATCGCCTGCGTGGCGCGATGAGCCTGACGTCGCGATCGAATCCGATCGTGCGCGCGAAACGCGTGCGGCCGAGGGCGGCTGCGATCACGCGGTTCAAGACGGACGGCGCGCGCGCCCGATGAAATGAAAAACGGCTCGCGGTGAAAACGCCGCGAGCCGTGCAGGTTGCTGCTGCGCCCCGGGAAGGGCGCTTGCGCGGTTACGCCCGCGGTTACGCCGTTTCCGGCTGCCGCACCGCCTTCGCGACATTGCGCGCCATCGCGCCGTTCGCGACGAAGTAAGGCACGTCGACACGCGCGAGCGGCTTGCGTCCGCGGATCTTGTCGGCGATCTTCTCCGCGATCATGATCGTCGGCGCGTTCAGGTTGCCGGTCGTGATGATCGGCATGATCGACGCATCGACCACGCGCAGCCCGTCGAGGCCGTGCACGCGGCCTTCCTCGTCGACCACGGCCATGTCGTCGTAACCCATCTTGCACGAGCACGACGGATGGAACGCGGTTTCAGCGCGGGCCCGCACGAACGCGTCGAGTTCCTTGTCGGTCTTGCAATCGGCGCCCGGGTTCAGCTCGCGGCCGCGATAGCGGTCGAGCGCGGGCTGCCGCATGATCTCGCGCGTCGCGCGGATCGCGTCGCGGAACTCGCGCCAGTCGAGCGCTTCGGCCATGTAGTTGAACAGGATGCTCGGATGATCGTTCGGGTCGCGCGAGCGCAGCTTCACGCGGCCGCGGCTCGGCGAACGCATCGAGCCGACGTGCGCCTGGAAGCCGTGCATCTCGATCGCGTTCGAGCCGTTGTAGTTGATCGCGACGGGCAGGAAGTGATACTGGATGTTCGGCCACAGGTCGTCGTCGCGCGTGCGGATGAAGCCGCCCGCCTCGAAGTGGTTGGTCGCGCCGAGGCCGGTGCCGTTCAGCATCCATTCGAGGCCGATCTTCGGCTGGTTCCACCACTTGAGCGCCGGATACAGCGACACCGGCTCCTTGCACTCGTACTGGATGTACATCTCCAGGTGATCCTGCAGGTTCTGGCCGACGCCGGGCAGGTCGAGCACGACGGGGATGTCGAGTTCCTTCAGCCACGCGCCGGGGCCGACGCCCGAGCGCTGCAGCAGTTGCGGCGATGCGATCGCGCCGCTGCACACGAGCACTTCGCGGCGCGCATGCGCGGTCGCGCGCTCGCTGCCGCGCAGGTACGTGACGCCCGATGCGCGCTTGCCGTCGAACAGGATGCGGTCGGCGAGCGCGTGCGTGACGATCTCGAGGTTCGGCCGCGCGCGCGCCTGGTCGAGGTAGCCGCGCGCGGTGCTCGCGCGACGGCCCTTCGGCGTGACGGTGCGGTCCATCGGGCCGAACCCTTCCTGCTGATAACCGTTCAGGTCGTCGGTGCGCGGATAACCGGCCTGCACGCCCGCATCGACCATCGCCTCGAACAGCGGATTCACGCCCGGCTTGCTGGTCGTGACCGACACGGGACCGTCGCCGCCGTGGTAATCGTTCGGGCCGACGTCGCGCGTCTCGGCCTTCTTGAAGTACGGCAGGCAGTCGAGATACGTCCAGTTCTCGAGCCCCTTGTGCGTCGACCAGTTGTCGTAGTCGAGCGCGTTGCCGCGGATGTAGCACATCCCGTTGATCAGCGACGAGCCGCCGAGCCCCTTGCCGCGGCCGCATTCCATCCGGCGGTTGTCCATGTGCGGCTCGGGGTCGGTCTCGTAGGCCCAGTTGTAGCGACGGCCCTGCAGCGGATAGGCGAGCGCCGCCGGCATCTGCGTACGGAAGTCGAAGCGGTAGTCGGGGCCGCCCGCTTCGAGCAGCAGCACCGTGACATTCGGATCTTCCGTCAGGCGCGTCGCGAGCACGTTGCCCGCGGAGCCCGCGCCGCAGATGATGTAGTCGTATTCGCGTGTCGTCATGACGGGGAATCTCCTATCGTTCTCAAAACACCGGGTTGTAACGGCCGAGCTCGACCTGTACCGACTTGATTCGAGTGTAGTGTTCGAGCGTCGTGATGCCGTTCTCGCGTCCGACACCGGATTGCTTGTATCCGCCAACCGGCATCTCGGCCGGCGATTCGCCCCACGTGTTGATCCAGCAGATGCCGGCTTCGAGGCGGTGGATCGTGCGGTGCGCGCGCGACAGGTTCTCGGTCACGACGCCGGCCGCGAGGCCGTAGTGCGTGTCGTTCGCGCGGGCGATCACTTCGTCTTCCGATGCGAATTCGAGGATGCTCATCACCGGCCCGAAAATCTCCTCGCGCACGATCTTCATGTCGTCGCGGCAGTCGCCGAACACGGTCGGCGCGACGTACTGGCCGTTGCCGAAGTGGCCGTCGGTCAGGCGCGTGCCGCCCGCGAGCAGCTTCGCGCCTTCGGCCTTGCCGCTCTCGATGAAGCCGAGCACCTTGTCGAGCTGCGCGGCCGACACGAGCGGGCCGAAGTTGGTGTCGGCATCGGTCGGCTTGCCGACGCGGATGCGCTTCACGCGTTCGAGCACCTTCTGCGTGAACGCGTCCTTCACCGAGCCGTGCACGAACACGCGCGTGCCGTTGGTGCAGACCTGGCCCGAGCTGAAGAAGTTGGCGGTGACCGCGATGTCGGCGGCGCGGTCGAGGTCGGCATCCTCGAACACGATCAGCGGCGACTTGCCGCCGAGTTCCATCGTCACTTCCTTCAGCGACGATGCGCCGGCCAGCGACATCACCTTCTTGCCGGTCTCGACGCCGCCGGTGAACGACACCTTCGCGATGTCCGGGTGGCCGGTCAGCAGCGCGCCGACCGAACCGTCGCCCTGCACGACGTTGAACACGCCGGCCGGCACGCCGGCTTCCGTATAGATTTCCGCGAGCTTCAGCGCGGTGAGCGGCGTGACTTCGCTCGGCTTGAACACCATCGCGTTGCCGGCCGCGAGCGCGGGTGCGGTCTTCCAGCAGGCGATCTGGATCGGGTAGTTCCATGCGCCGATGCCCGCGCACACGCCGAGCGGCTCGCGGCGCGTATAGACGAACGACTCGGCGCGCAGCGGCACCTGCAGCCCTTCGATCGCGGTCGCGAGGCCCGCGTAGTACTCGATCACGTCCGCGCCGGTGACGATGTCGACCGCGAGCGTCTCGCCGATCGGCTTGCCGGTGTCGCGCGTCTCGATCGCCGCGAGCTCGTCGTTGCGTTCGCGCAGCAGGTCGACCGCGCGCCGGAGGATGCGCGAGCGCTGCATCGCGGTCATCGCGGCCCATTCGCGCTGGCCTTCCTGCGCCGATGCGACCGCGCGGTCGACGTCGGCCGCGCTCGCCTGCTGCACCTGCGCGAGCAGTTCGCCGGTGGCGGGATCGAAGGTGTCGAAAGTCTTGCCGCTGGTGGCGTCGACGTAACCGCCGCCGATGTAGAGGCGCTGCAAACCGTATACGGACATGAGGATCTCCTTGAGGGCGAGTGCGCGACGCGTCAGTCGGACGCGAGCAGCAGGTCGATGTAATCGTGGGTGAGCTTCAATGCAGCCCGGGTGTCGATCGGGCCGCCGGCGAGCGCGCCGCGCAGCCACAGGCCGTCGATCAGCGCGGCGAGGCCGCTGGCGGCTTCCCGTGCTTTCGCACGCGGCAGCGCCTTGGCGAATTCCGCGCACAGGTTCGAATGGAGGCGCCGCGTGTTCACATGCTGCAGGCGCTTGAGCATCGCGTCGTGCATGCTCTGCGACCAGAACGCGAGCCAGGTCTTCATCACGGGCGTGCTGACCTGCGTGACGTCGAAGTTCGCGGCGGCGATCGCGCGCAGCCGGGAGCGCGGGTCCTTGCGGGCGGCGACGCGGCGGCGCGTGGTGGCCGCCCACAGATCGCGCAGTACGTGCCGCATCGTGGCTTCGAGCAGGCCGTCCTTGTCGCCGAAGTAGTGGCTGACGATACCCGTCGAGATGTTCGCGCGCTGCGCGACCGAGGCGAGCGTCGTGCCGGGCAGGCCGGCTTCGTCGATCGAGCGCAGCGTCGCGTCGATCAACTGCGCGCGACGAATCTCCCGCATTCCGACTTTCGGCATCGCGACTCCTTCGCCCGGACGGGCCGTTCCTGGAAGTCGAGAGCTTAGCGGTTTTTTATTGACCGTTCAATCAATAAAAAATCGGGGTCCGACGGTAGATGGGAGGGGTGGAGGAACCAAGCCGACGATGCCGCCGCGATTGTGCAGGTGCGGAAAAACCGATTGAAAGGTGGTTAAATAATTTGAAGTTTGTTTAAAACGGTTTCGGTAAAGACGGTGCAATGGCCGCGAATGTTTCCGGATTCGATTTATTACTGACCGAAAGAATGTCGAGCTATGTGAAATTCTCGCAAATCCGGAAATTCGAATGTCCAAATCCGCTAACGGAAATTCCTGAAAATTCGTTTAAATCGTTCGATTTAAACTTTATATCTATTTGAATTTTAAGGAAATGATTGGGTTGTTCGGTTGATTGATGGATTGCTCGCAAACGATTGCAGATACCTTCAGATCGATTCTGCATACCATAAAAAATGCCAAAAATATTCGAATCTGGCGTATTTCCAGGTGGAGTAGAGGGGATCGTTGGAATGACTTGAGTAAGTAATATTGCCCGTATTAGTATGGCGCCGCACCACAAGGAATGAATCGGTGCCGCGGGTTATTCCCGCGGTGCGTCGGCAATGGGCGCGGCCAACGACCGCGACAGGGCCGGCGCCCGCCATTGCGCACCTGCAGCATGCCGCGACGCCGAGACGCCGCATCCACCGGAGAACGACGATGCCGACCGAAAAATACGTGGTCCCGCTACCGAATGGTCTGAAGGTCTACGTCGAACGGAACGTGTTCGATCCGTCGTTCGACACGGCGATGCTCGTCAACGGCGCGCTCGCGACGACCGCCTCGTTCGGGCAGACCGTCCAGTATCTCGGCGAGCGGATGAACACGATCTGCTTCGACCTGCCGTACGCGGGGCAGTCGCGCCAGCACAACCCCGGCTGCTTCATCCTGACCAAGGACGACGAGGCCGCGATCCTCCAGCATCTGGTCGAGCGTTTCGCGCCCGCGTTCCTCGTGTCGGTATCGTGGGGCGGCGTCGCGTCGCTGTTCGCGCTCGCGCGCGGCTGCCCGAGCGTGCGGCGCGCGGCGATCTGCTCGTTCTCGCCGTTCCTGAACGACGCGATGGTCGACTACGTGACGCGCGCCCGCGACCACATCGCGGCCGGCGAGAACCTGAAGGCCGCGCAGCTGCTGAACGATACGGTCGGCCGCTACCTGCCGCGCATCATGAAGCTGTACAACTACCGGTATCTGACGCGCCTGCCGCGCGACGAGCAGGACCAGGTCGCGTTCCACGTCGACCAGATCCTGTCGCTGCAGCCGGAGCGCTACCTGAGCGAGTTCTCGAACATCGGCTGCGAGCTGCTGTTCCTGAACGGCGAGCGCGACGAATACACGACGCCGGCCGACGTTCGCCAGCTGGCCGCGCACGTGCCGCGCGCACGCTTCGCGACGATTCCCGACGCCGGCCATTTCCTCGACATCGAAGGCCGCGCGCAGCGCGAAGCCACGCGGGCGGCGCTGCTCGACTACTTCTGCGACGCGCCGCCCGTTGCCGCGGGCATCGCGCTCGGCGCCGCGCATGCGTGCGTGTCCGCGCCGATGCCGGCGCTGTCGTCGTGACGCAGCACGTCGCGCACCGGGCACGCCGGGTGCATCCGAATTCTCATCCACACGAGGCAGGCCAGCCGTGAATATCGTTCAGACCATCGCCATCGTCGTTCCGTGGGCCATCTGGCTCGCCTACTGGATTGCGACGTCGCAGGCCGTGAAGACGACCGTGCGCAAGGAGGCGTCGCGCTCGCGCACGCTGCAGTCGATTCCGCTGATCGTCGGCGGCGCGCTGATCATCCTGCCCGATCCGTCGTGGCAGGCGCTCGTGCCCGACTGGCAGCGCTTCGGCCTGCAGGCGCAATGCGGGCTCGCGATGCTCGTCGCGGGGCTGCTGTTCTCCGTGTGGGCGCGGCTGCATCTCGGCACGAACTGGAGCGTGTCCGTCACGCTGAAGGAAAACCACGAACTCGTTCGCACGGGCCCGTACGGCCTCGTGCGTCATCCGATCTACACCGGCTGCCTGATCGCGCTGGTCGGCGCCGCGCTGATCGGCGGCGAGTGGCGCGGCGCGCTCGGCGTCGCGCTCGTGTTCGCGTCGCTCGCGTACAAGGTGCGCGTCGAGGAGAGCTGGCTGACCGGGCATTTCGGGCCGGCGTATACGCAGTATCGCCGCGAGGTCGCGGCGCTGATCCCCGGCTTCTACTGACTCCCGCGAGGCGCGCGATGGCGAAGGTGATCGTGACCGCGATCGGCTCGGCGGGCGACGTGCATCCGCTGCTCGGCGTCGCGCGCGCGCTCGCGACGCGCGGCCACGACGTCGTGTTCTGCACGCATCCGCCGTTCGAGGCGGCCGCGCGCCGCTGCGGCTTCACGTTCGTGCCGGTCGGCACCGCGGCCGAGTACGAGGCCGCGATGGCGAACCCGGCGCTGTGGGATCCGCGCACGTCGTTTCGCACGCTGTGGCAGGTGATCGCGCCCGTGCTGCGCCCGCACTACGACGCGCTGCGCGCGCTGACCGATCGCGACACCGTGCTGGTCGGCACGCTGTGGGCGTTTTCCGCGCGCTTCATGCAGGAGCTGCACGGCACGCCGTACGTGTCGGTGCAGGTGTCGCCGTCGACGCTGCTGTCCGCGCACGTGCCGCCGACGCATCCGCGCCTGACGGTTCCCGCGCGCTGGCCGCTCCCGATGAAGGCGGCGCTGATGACGCTGATCGAGCGGCAGGTGCTCGACCGCGTGTGCGGGCCGGCGCTCAACGCGGTGCGCCGCGAGCTCGGGCTCGCGCCCGCGCGGCGCGTGCTCGGCCGCTGGCTGCATTCGACCGACGGCGTGCTGTGCCTGTTTCCCGACTGGTTCGCACCGGCGCAGCGCGACTGGCCGGCCGGTCATCTGCAAAGCGGTTTTCCGCTGTTCAACGACATCGCGACGCCCGACGACGATCGCGCGCTCGACGCGTTCCTCGCGGCCGGTGAGCCGCCCGTCGTGTTCACGGCCGGGTCGACGCGGGTCGATCACGACGCGTATGCGCGCGCGGTCGCGGACGCGCTGCATGCCACCGGCGCGCGCGGCATCCTGCTGAGCCCGCACGATGCGGCACCGGCCGCCGACCGGCTGCTGGTGCGCCGCTTCGTGCCGATGCGCACGCTGCTGCCGCGTTGCCGCGCGCTCGTGCATCACGGCGGGATCGGCACGGCGGCGCTCGCGTTCGAAGCCGGGATCCCGCAGGTCGTGACGCCGTTCGCGCACGACCAGTTCGACAATGCGCAGCGCGTCGCGGCGAGCGGCGCCGGCGTGCGCATCGACGGCCCCGTCGACGGCGCGCGTCTCGGTGCGGCGCTCGCACGCGTGCTGGATGAGCCGGAATTCGCGGTGCATGCGGAACGCACGCGGGCGCTGATCGATGCGGCGCCGGACGGCTGCGAGCGCGCCGCCGATTTCATCGAGCGCTTCGCACCGAACCACGGACGCGCGCGGGTGCAGGCTTACCTCGCGACGGCGGGCGCATGAGCACCGCAGCGCCGCTTCACGACACGCCCGCCGCCGTCGATGCACGCGAACCCGCACCCGCGGCAGCGCCGGTGCGCGGCGCGCGGCTCGCGCTGCTGACGTTCGCACTGTCGCTCGCCACCTTCATCGAAGTGCTCGACTCGACCGTGACGAACGTCGCGGTGCCGGCGATCTCCGGCAGTCTCGGCGTGTCTAACAGCCAGGGTACGTGGGTGATCAGCTCGTATTCGGTCGCGGCCGCGATCGCGGTGCCGCTGACCGGCTGGCTCGCGCGGCGCGTCGGCGAGCTGCGGCTGTTCGTCGGCGCGGTGCTGCTGTTCACGCTGACGTCGCTGCTGTGCGGGCTCGCGCGCGACCTGCACGTGCTGGTGGTCTGCCGCGCGCTGCAGGGGCTGTGCTCGGGGCCGATGGTGCCGCTGTCGCAGACGATCCTGCTGCGCACGTTCCCGCCGGACAAGCGCACGGTCGCGCTCGCGCTGTGGGCGATGACGGTGCTGCTCGCGCCGATCTTCGGGCCGGTGGTCGGCGGCTGGATCGTCGACAGCTTCTCGTGGCCGTGGATCTTCCTGATCAATTTGCCGATCGGGCTGTTCTCGTTCGCCGTCTGCACCGCGATGCTGCGTCCCGACGCGCAGCGCGGCGCGGCCGGCCCGATCGACGTGCCGGGCATCGTGCTGCTCGTGATCGGCGTCGGCTCGCTGCAGGCGATGCTCGATCTCGGCCATGACAAGGGCTGGTTCGATTCGCCGCTGATCGTCACGCTCGCGGTGGTCGCGGCGCTCGCGATCGTGTCGCTGCTGATCTGGGAAGCAGGCGACGCGCATCCGGTCGTCGACCTCAGCCTGTTTCGCGACCGCACGTTCTCGTTCTGCGTGCTGATCATCTCGCTCGGGATGATGAGCTTCTCGGTGGTGGGCGTCGTGTTCCCGCTGTGGATGCAGGCGGTGATGGGCTACAACGCGTTCCACGCGGGGCTCGCCACCGCGTCGCTCGGCGTGCTCGCGCTCGTGTTCTCGATTCTCGTCGGCCTGCACGCGCATCGCTTCGACGCGCGTGTGCTTGCGACATTCGGATTCCTGATATTTGCTGCCGTGCTCGCATGGGACGCGCATTTCACGCTGAAGATGACGTTCGCGCAGATCGCCGCGCCCGGGTTGATCCAGGGGATCGGGCTGCCGTGTTTCTTCATTCCGCTGACGGCCGCGACGCTATCGCGCATCCCGGACGACCGGCTCGCGGCCGCGTCGAGCCTGTCGAACTTCCTGCGCACGCTGTCCGCCGCATTCGGCACCGCGATGAGCGTGACGCTGTGGGACAACCGCGCGACCTATCACTACGACGTCGTGTCGCAATCGGTCACGCACGCGTCGGCGAACACGCAGCGCTTCGTGCACACGCTGAACGCGATGGGCGTGGACGGCGTGCGCGAGCTGTCCACGCTGCACCAGGTCGTGATGCAGCAGGCGTACATGATGGCGACAGGCGACATGTTCTGGATGGCGAGCATGACCTGCCTCGTGCTCGCCGCGATGATGTGGCTCACGCGGCCGAAGCGCGGCGCGGCCGCTTCGTTCGGACATTGAGGAGAGCGGCATGACGACACTCGGCGCACTCGTGATCCTGTATCACCCGAGCGACGCGCAGCTCGCGGCGCTCGGCGCGTGGCGGCACGCGTGCGACGCGCTGCTGGTCGTCGACAACACGCCGCAGCCCGATGCGCGCGCTCGCGAGGTGTGCGCGCGCGACGGCATCGCGCTGCTGCATCACGGCAATCGCGGCGGCATCGCGGGCGCCTACAACGCGGGGCTCGCGGCGCTGTTTCGCGACGACGTCGACGCGGTCGCGCTGTTCGACCAGGATTCGTCGGTGCCGGCCGGTTACTTCGCGACGATGCGCGACGCCTGCACGGGGCTCGCGGGGCGCGCGTTCCTGGCCGGCCCGCGCATCTTCGACGAGAACGCGCGCAGCTTCCTGCCCGAACTCGCGACCGACGGGATCGCGTTGCGTCGGCTGCGTCTCGCGCCCGACGCGCCGCCGCAGCGCTGCGCGTTCCTGATCTCGTCGGGCTGCGTCGTGTCGCGCGCCGCGTTCGACGTGCTCGGCCGCTTCGACGAGACGCTGTTCATCGATCACGTCGATACCGAGTACAGCTTCCGCGCGCTTGCGCGCAACGTGCCGCTCTACGTCGTGCCGTCGCTGGTGCTGCCGCACCGGATCGGCGCGAAGCAGCGGCACGCGTTCGGCCCTTTCGAAATGACGTCGATGAATCACTCGTGGCAACGGCGCTACTACAGCGCACGCAATGCGGTGCAGCTTGGGATGCAGTACGGGTTGCGCTTTCCGGTGGCGATCGTGCCGAACCTGCTGACCGTGTGGCAGGTCGTGCAGATCGCGCTCGTCGAGCGCGACAAGCGCGCCAAGCTCGCGGGCATCGCGTTCGGCATCGCCGACGGCCTGTTCGGGCGGCTCGGTCCGCTCGAGCGCACGCGGCCGCGTCTCGCCGCACGCGCGCGGCGCGTCCAGCAGGAGTGAGGGCGGCGATGAAATGCATCATGAAAGCGGCGCGAGCGGCCGGGCCGACGCATCGCGGGCAGGGCGGCTGGGCGATCGTCGCGGCCGCCGCGCTGCTGGCGCTGGGCGGCTGCGTGCCGTCGGGGTTCCTGCCGTCGCTGTCGCTGCGCACACCGGCCGGCGACGCGCTCGCTCGCACCGCGGGGCCCGGCGCGGATGGCGCATGGCCCGCGCCCGACTGGGTGAAGCAGCTGCAGGATCCGCAGCTCGACGACCTGGTGGTGGAGGCGTCGCAGAACAATCCGGATCTGCAGGTCGCGCAGGCGCGGCTGCGGATCGCGCAGTCGCAGCTTCAGCAGTTCGATTCGCTGACGGGCTTGACCGGCACGGCCGGCGCGACGGTCAGCCGCGCGCGGATGCCGAAGCCGGGCGATATCGCCGACGTGACGGCGGGCGGTTATCGCGTGCCGGTCGAGATCTTCGGCGATCCGGTCGTGTCGCCGTCGTCGGTGTTCGTCGGGCTGAACTACCAGCTCGACCTGTGGGGCAAGAACCGCGCGGCGACGAAGAGCCTGATGTCGCTGCGCGACGCGGCCGGTGTCGAGGCCGAGCAGGTGCGGCTCACGCTCGCGGTCGCGATCGTCACCGTGTATTGCCAGCTCGATGAGGCGTACGCGGTGCGCGACCTGCTGCAGCAGAAGCTGAAGATCAGCCAGCGCGTGACGGCCGTGCTGCGCGAGCGCACCGCGCGCGGCCTCGACAACGCATACGACGCGAGCGACGCGTCGATCAAGCGCAGCCGCCTGCTCGCACAGATCGCGCTGAACGACGAGCAGATCAAGCTCGCGCAATTGCAGCTCGGCGTGCTGTCCGGGCGCGGGCCGGAGCGCGGGCTCGCGTTGCAGCGGCCGCGCGTCGGCGCGTTTCCCGGCGGCGCGCTGCCCGCGCGGCTGCCGGCCGATCTGCTCGGCCGCCGGCCCGACATCGTTGCCGCGCGGTTGCGCGTCGAAGCCGCGTTCGCGAATGCCGATTCGACGCGCGCGCAGTTCTATCCGGACGTGAACCTCGTCGCGCTCGGCGGCGTGTTCGCGCTGACGCCCGCGTCGCTGTTCTCGCGTGATTCGCTCGCCGGCTCCGTCGGCCCGGCGGTCTCGCTGCCGGTGTTCGATCGCGGCCGGCTGAAGGCGAAGCTCGGCGCGGACGTCGCGCAGGCCGACGTCGCGATCGGGCTGTACAACAAGACCGTCGACGACGCGCTCGGGCAGGTCGCGCAAATCGTCACGTCGCTGCAGACCGCGCAGACGCTCGTCGTGCAGCAGCAGGATGCCGTCGCCGCCGCGCAGAAGATCGTGCAGATCGCGGCCGATCGCCATCGGCGCGGCGTGTTGATGCAGAAGGATGTCGATGTCGCGGACCTCACGCTGATCGACGAGCGTGCGCAGCTGATCGCGCTGCTCGGGCGGCAGCGGACGCTGCGCGTCGGGCTGGTCGGCGCGCTCGGCGGCGGGTTCGATGCGAGCGCAACGACTGCGGGTGCGGCGATGCCCGCGGCGCGTACCGCGCAAGGCGCGCGGACGAAACGCGGCGCGACGGCGAATGCCGCTGCCCGCGGCAACGCGGCGGACACCAGTGCGCAAGCGCGGCGCGCGGCGGTGTCAGGTAGCGGCGCTGCGCCGCGTGCCGTGCGGATCGATCCGCCGGCGGTGTCGGTCGTGCCGCTTAGTCCGGCTGCCGATGCCGAGAATGCGAGTGTGAGTACCGGCGCGAGCACGAGCACGAGCGCGAGTGCCAGCACGAACACGAACACGAGTGTCGGCGTCGGCTCGCGCCGCGCGGCTCCCACCGTCGCCGCCGACACGCGCGCGTCCGCGCTCCCCCTGTTCCAGCATGACCGCCTGATCGTTACGCAAAGCGACTGATGCACCACGACAACCTTCACACCGCGGCGCAGCCGGCCGCCCTGAACGACCCGGCACTCGACGCGCGCCGCGCGACGCGTCGCAAGCGTTTCATGCTGTTCTTCGCGGTCGTTGCGCTCGCCGCGCTCGTCTGGATCGCGTTCTGGCTGCTACGCGACCGCTACTACGAGGACACCGACGACGCGTACGTCGCCGGCAGCATCGTGCAGGCCGCCGCACAGATTCCGGGCGCCGTGACCGACGTGCTGGTCGCCGACACGCAGCCCGTGCGCGCCGGGCAGACGCTCGTGCGGCTCGACGATACGGAAGCGTCCGTCGCGTTCGCGCAGGCGAAGGCGCAGCTCGCGCAGGCCGTGCGGCAGGTCGCGAACGCGAAGATCTCGAACACGATGTACGTGGCAGCCGTGAGCGCGCGCCAGGCCGACCTGTCGCTCGCGCAGCGCGCGCTTGCCGCGCGTTCGGGCGCGTCGGTCGAGATCGTCGCGCCGGAGGAGCTGGCGCGCGCCCGCGCGGCCGTCGCCGGCGCCCAGGCGAACCTCGCGGCCGCGCAGGCGCAGCTCGACGCCGCGCGGGCGCTCGGCAGCAAGCTGCCGGTGGACGAGAGCCCGGCCGTCGTGCAGGCCGCCGCGCAGTTCAAGCTCGCTTACCGGAACCTGAAGCGCACGACGATCGTCGCGCCGGTCGACGGCACGGTCGGCCAGCGTTCGGTGCAGGCCGGCCAGCAGGTCGGGCCCGGCGTGCCGCTGATGTCGATCGTGCAGCTGAACCGGCTATGGATCGAGGCGAATTTCAAGGAAGGGCAGATCCGCCACATGCGCGTCGGCCAGCCGGTCGACGTGGTGTCGGACCTGTACGGGTCGCGCGTCGTCTATCGCGGCCGCGTGCAGGGCTTCTCGGCCGGCACCGGCAGCGCGTTCTCGATGCTGCCGTCGCAGAACGCGGCCGGCAACTGGATCAAGGTCGTGCAGCGCGTGCCGGTCGTGATCGCGCTCGATCCCCGCGATCTGGCCGCGCATCCGCTGCGGGTCGGGCTGTCGATGCGCGCGACGGTCGATACGCGCAACCGCGACGGCCATTCGCTCGACAGCGAACCGCCGACGCCGGCCGTCAGCACGCGCGTGCACGACGGCATCGCGAGCGACGCGGAAGCGGCTGCTGCCGCGATCATCCGCGAGAATCAGGGCGGGTGACAGGCGGCGGGCCGGGGTGGGTGGCCGGCGCATCCCGGCCTTCCCCCCAACCCCCGCCCGCACCCCTTTTCCGGACCGACCTTCGCATTTCCGCCACCGATGTCGGCACCGATCAAACGCGTGTCGCGTTTGAGACATCGGCGCCCCCACCTCCGGGACTACTCTCGAACAGCACGTTGCGTAGCACCGCATCTGCCGGCGCACAGCAGCGCCATCCAACGAGACATGGAGACAATACGATGAGCAACAATCGAGGTGTCGTCTATCTTGGGCCGGGCAAGGTCGAAGTTCAGAAGATCGATTATCCGAAGATGGTCGATCCGACCGGCCGCGCGATCGGCCACGGCGTGATCCTGAAAGTGGTCAGCACGAACATCTGCGGTTCCGACCAGCACATGGTGCGCGGCCGCACGACCGCGCCGATCGGCCTCGTGCTCGGTCACGAGATCACGGGCGAAGTGGTCGAGGTGGGCCGCGACGTCGAGACGCTGAAGATCGGCGATCTCGTGTCGGTGCCCTTCAACGTCGCGTGCGGCCGCTGCGCGATGTGCAAGGACACGCATACGGGCGTGTGCCTGAACGTGAACCCGTCGCGAGCCGGCGGCGCATACGGCTACGTCGACATGGGCGGCTGGATCGGCGGCCAGGCCGAGTACGTGCTCGTGCCGTACGCCGACTTCAACCTGCTGAAATTCCCGGATCGCGACCAGGCAATGGCGAAGATCCGCGACCTGACCTGCCTGTCCGACATTCTGCCGACCGGTTATCACGGCGCGGTGAGCGCGGGCGTGAAGCCGGGCTCGACGGTCTACATCGCGGGCGCGGGCCCGGTCGGGATGGCGGCGGCCGCATCGGCGCGCCTGCTCGGCGCGGCGGTCACGATCGTCGGCGACATGAATGCGGAACGCCTCGCGCACGCGCGGGCGATGGGCTTCGAGACGGTCGACCTGTCGAAGGACGCGTCGCTCGGCGAGCAGATCGAGCAGATCCTCGGCGTGCCGGAGATCGACTGCGCGGTCGACTGCGTCGGCTTCGAGGCGCACGGTCACGGTTCGTCGGGCCATTCCGAGGAAGCGCCCGCGACGGTGCTGAACTCGCTGATGGAAATCACGCGTCCTGCCGGCGCGATCGGCATTCCGGGCCTGTACGTGACGGACGATCCGGGCGCGAAGGACAAGGCCGCGCAGCACGGCAGCCTGAGCATCCGCTTCGGCCTCGGCTGGGCGAAGTCGCATTCGTTCTTCACGGGCCAGACACCGGTGCTGAAGTACAACCGCAACCTGATGCAGGCCATCCTGTTCGACCGTCTGCCGATCGCGAAGATCGTCAACGTCGAGGTGATCTCGCTCGATCAGGCGCCGGAAGGCTACAAGAAGTTCGACGGCGGCGCGCCGCGCAAATTCGTGATCGATCCGCACGGCTTGCTGGCGGCCTGACGCACGAACGGGCGGAACATGAAACGGGCGGTACCGGAAACGGTGCCGCCCGTTTTTGCTGTGGGCTTGCGCTGCCGGCGCAGGCGAACCCCGATCGTAGCGGCCCGCGATCGCGCCGAATTCCTGCGCGCCCGGCGCTCAGTGCGCGCGATAGACCATGGCCACTTGGGTCGCGCTTGCCGTCGCGCGCCGACCGTGGCGCGTATGCAGGCTTACGCGGCGGATCGCGTGCGCGTGTCGCGTCGCGGTAGCGCCGCCTTTCCAGTTGACGACGCGAGTACCGCTGCGCGTGCGCACCGCCGGTGCGTGCCGCGCGACCGTGGTTGCCGTGCGTCCGGTCATGTGTCGGCTCGGGCCGGCATAGCCTGCTCGATCGGTTGCGTCCAGCCGGTCGGCGGCGGCAAGCCGATCGCTGTCGAGCGCCGGGCGGTCGGCCGGATGAAACGCATGGACGGGCGCGGGCACGACCGGCAACGTCAGCGCGTCGGCCGCATGCAGACTGGCGTCGTTTGCCGCTGGCGCCGGCGCGCCCTGGCCGCGGCAGACCGGATCGGCCTTGCACGTCCGGTCGAACGTCACATAGCCGCCGACCAGCAGCACGAGGGTCAGGATGCTCAGCAGCGGCGCGCTCGACGCGCTCGGCCGCCGGATCGCCGCGCTGCGCACCGCGGCGCCGATGCGCGACGACCATTTCGGGACGGGGAGCGCGTCGTGCGGAGGAGCGGCCTGCGTGGCCTGCGCTTCGTCGCTTGATTCGCTCGATTCGATCGGTTCGCGCAGCGGCGCGAACGGCCAGCCCCCGAGTCCGCAGACGGGGCATTGCTCGGTGGCGCGGAATGCCATGAAGCCGCATTGCCGGCAGCGCTGGCTGACGGCATCGCGCGGCACGGCGTGCAGGTTCAGTGCGCCGCGCAACGTGTCGCGCGTGCGGACTTTCCGGATGGGCAGGACTTGCATGGTCGTTGCTACCTCGTCTGTCGTTGCCGCCCCGCGAGCGTCCCGAGGGTCTGCATCGCGTCCTCGACGGCAGGGGTCCACGGCCGGCCGTAGTTCAGCCGGACGTAGCGGTGAAAGGCGCCCGTCATGGAAAAAATCGGCCCGGGCGCGAGGCTGACGCCGTTTTTCATCGCGTCGCCGAACAACCGCATCGCATCCACGTGCGGCGGCAATTCGATCCACAGGAAATACCCGCCGCGCGGGGCATGCACCGCCGTATCGGGCGGGAAGTACGCGCTGACGGCCGCCAGCATCTGCGCCTGGTGCGCGGCCAGGTTGCGGCGGAGCCGGCGCAGGAAGCGGTCGTACGCGCCGTTGAGCAGGTAGCTGGATACGGCCATCTGCGCGGGCACGTCGGCCGCCGGCGCGCTCGCGTTCTTCACCTGGCTGATCTGCTTCACGTAGCGTCCGGCCGCGACCCAGCCGACCCGGAAACCGGGGGCAAGGCACTTCGAGAACGAACCGCAATGCAGCACCAGCCCGCTTTCGTCGTACAGCTTCGCGGGCCGCGTGGGCGTCGGGCCGAAGTGCAGTTCGCCGAACACGTCGTCCTCGATCAGCGGCACGCGGTGCGACGCGAGCAGGTCGATCAGCGCGCGCTTGCGCTCGTCGGGCAGCGTCGCGCCGGTCGGGTTGTGGAACGAGGTCATGAACCAGCAGGCGCGCACCGGATGCGTGTCGAGCGCGTCGGCGAGCGCATCGAGATCGAGGCCGGTGCGCGGATTCACCGGAATTTCGATGGCCTTCAGGTGCAGCCGCCGCACGGCCTGCAGTACCGCGTGATAGGCCGGACGTTCGATCGCGACGATGTCGCCGGGGCGCGTGAGCGCCTGCAGGCTCAGCGTCAGCGCTTCGGCCGCGCCGGTCGTGATGACGATCTCTTCCATCGGCAATGACGCGCCCGCGTTCAGGTAGCGCAGTGCGATCTGGCGGCGCAGCGCTTCATGGCCGGGCGGCAGCCCGGCCAGCAGTTTCGCGCGGTCCATGTTGCGGGCCGCCGCCGCCGCATACCGCCACAGGCTGCTCATCGGAAACAGCGAATAGCTGGCGAACGCGGAACCCAGCGGCACGATGTCGTCGAATTTGAGCGAGTCGAGCAAGCGGAACAGCACATCGGTGTCGCCCGTCTGCGACGCGGCCGGTTTGCGCGGGGTGTCGTGACCCGCGCGCACGCGCTTGTCATCCAGGTTCGCAACGAAATATCCGGAGCGCGCACGCGCGGTGATCAGGCCCTCGCTTTCGAGCTTGTAGTACGCGCGAAACACGGTGGATGGACTTACACGGTAAGCGCGGCACGCTGCGCGCACGGTCGGGATACGCGCGCCGGGCCCGAGGTCGCCACGCCGGATCGCGTCGCCAATCGTCTGAGCCAGCGCCGCATAACGCTTCATGCCTGCCCTCCGGCCGATCGCGGCCGTCGTGAAAAAAGAGTAGCACGGCCTCCGCCGCGTTCAATCCCGCCCTCAAACGCTGATGCGCCTGTCGCTGATCCGGTTGTTTTCGACTCACTTTGAGCCTTTTCTTCAGACGAGCGAGCAGGCATGCTGCGCAAGTTTCATTCCCGATGCGTGATCGATACCGAGTTCGCGCCCTCCGATGGCGGACCCGTGATCCCCGTGCACCGTGTGCGGGACCCGGGCCGCTCCGTCCCTACCTTTCCCGGAAGCAATCAGCGTGAAATCGAAGTTCCTCGCTGCGGGCCTCGTGGCCGGCATCGCTCTCAACCTGTCCAGCGGTGCCGCCGAAGCGGCCTGCATCAGCAATCCTCCGACTCAATCCAACGCGTCGTTTCCCGCGGCGCTGACCGGCAAGCTCGTCTATCACAGCTACGTCAACTACGGCGACGGCACGAGCCAGCTGTTCCTGTACGATTTTTCGGCCCATACGCTCACGCAGCTGAGCAAGAGCAGCTGGGGCATCACCGATCCGATGAACGGCGTGTTCAGCCCCGACGGCAAGTGGCTCGCGTTCATGGGCATCAGCAACGGCGCATGGAACGTGTTCATGCTGCAGCTCGGCGCCGGCACGCCGCCCGTGAACCTGACGAACAGCACCGGCGCGACGCGCAACGAAGATCCGAAATTCAGCGCCGACGGCAAGACGCTCGTGTTCAAGCAGAACGGCGACGTGAAGCAGGGCACGCTGTCGTACACGAGCGCGGGCCCGGTGTTCACGTCGGTCGTGAGCCTGACGAACGCACCGGCCGGCGCCGAATACTCGATGCCGTTCCTCGCGCCGGACGCGAGCGCCGTCTACTACGCGACGGGCACCGGCTCGAACATGGGGCTGATGAAGCGCACGATCGCGACCGGCGCGACCGCCACGTTCGATCATCCGGCCGGTCTGCAGACCTACTATCCGATCGTGCGCGGCGACGGCATGGTGTTCTATGCACGCTGGAAGGATAGCGGCGGCGCGGACCAGATCTACACGAAGACCGCGGACCCGGCATCGACGCCGAACGCGCTGCCGATCAACGACTGCGTGAGCAACAACTCGGACCCGGCGCCGGTGACCGGCACGAACTACGTGTTCTTCTCGTCGACGACGGCGGGCGGCTACCAGCTCTACGTCGGCGACGTGACGACCGGCCAGCGCTGGAGCCTGTCGCAGTTCGGCGTGAATGCCGATACGACGAAGGCGAAGCTCGGCTCGAGCTACTACGGCGGCCCGGCAGCCGCGCAGCCGACACTGCTGTCGCAAGGGCGGCCGGCTGCTGCGTCGGCGAGCTACAACACATCGCTGACGGCGGACAAGGCGTTCGACGGCAACACGACCAGCACGCGCTGGGATTCGCCGGAAGGCGCGGGCGTCGATCCGCAATGGATCTCCGTCGATCTCGGCGCGGTGAAGAAGATCAGCAGCGTCGATCTCTACTGGGACGCGGGCGCGCTCGTGTACCAGATCCAGACGTCGAACGACAACGCGAACTGGACGACGGTCTACTCGACGAACAACGGCGTGTCGTACGGTCACGTCACGTTGCCGAACCTGAATGCGCAGGGGCGCTACGTGCGGATGCTCGGCACGAAGCGGGCGACGCAGTGGGGGTACTCGCTCGACGAAATGCAGGTGTGGGGATCGTAAGCACCAGCAAAAAGCGGCCTTCGAGGCCGCTTTTTTTTATCGCGCAACGCGCGCAACTCGTGCGTCACGCATGAATCACATGCGCCGGAAACGCCGGCGCGGATGCCGCCGCGCCCTGCGCGAGCGGCGCGACCTGCTTGCGGCGTTCGCGCGTCGGCGCGACGCCGAACGCGTCGCGATAGCTCTTGCTGAAGTGGCATGCCGACTGGAAGCCGCACGCCATCGTGATGTGCATGATCGACATGTCGGTCTGCAGCAGCAGCTCGCGCGCGCGGCGCAGCCGCAGCGTCAGGTAATAGTGCGTGGGCGTCATCCCGAGGTGTTCGCGGAACAGGCGCTGCAGCTGACGCTGCGACATGTTCGCGAGCCGCGCGAGCTCCTCGCGCGACAGCGGTTCCTCGATGTTGTTCTCCATCAGCGAAATCACTTCGAACAGCGACTTGTTCGCCGAGCCGAGCCGCGCGACGAGCGGCATCCGCTGTTGCGCGCTCGTGTCGCGCACGTGTTCGACGATGAACTGCTCGGCGATCTGCGTGACGCGCGCGGTGCCGACCCGTGCGGCGATCAGGTTCAGCATCATGTCGAGCGGCGCGACGCCGCCCGTGCACGTGATGCGATCGCGGTCGACCACGAACAGTTCCTTCAGGAAGCGCGTGTCCGGAAACTCTTCCTTCAGCGCCGACATGTTTTCCCAGTGGATCGCGCACGCGTAGCCCGCGAGCAGCCCCGACTTCGCGAGCGCATAGGTGCCCGTGCACAGGCTGCCGAGCGGAATGCCCGAACGCGCAAAGCGGCGCAGCGTCGACAGATGGGCGGGCGTGGTCGCGCGCTGCACGTCGACGCCGCCGCACACGAATACGATATCCGGCTGCCCGACGCACTCGGCCGGGCCCGTGTCGACCGTGAGGCCATTGCTCGCCGTGACCGGGCCGCCGTCCGGGCTGATGATCGACCAGCGGTAGAGCGGCTGGCCGCTCAGGTAGTTCGCCATCCGAAGCACCTCGATCGCATTGGTGAACGCGATCATCGTGAAGTTCGGTAAAGGCATGAACGCGAAGTGGGACAGCGACGCTGTGCGGTCGGGCGACATGGGGAGCGTTCCTTGAATCTCTAATAGCTTTTAGCCCGAGGCACGGATCGGGCTGCCGTATTGTGGGAGCGAGCGCAACAACCGTGCCATACGGCTAAACCCTAGCTCCATACGTTGTATGGGCGCGGGGCGGATGCTGCACTGCACCGTAAGCGGGCCGCGCTGCACCCGGGACGCACAGCGCAGGCACCGGCGAAGTGCCTGTCCACCGATGAATCGCGAATTCACTGCACACGCCGGCTTGCCTGGTCATCCCAAAAAGCACGACCGGTCACTTGTACAAAACGGACGCGCATGGCGGAAAAGGTAAAGAACGCGTCTAAATTCATCAATCCGTCGAAAATCCGAACGACAAGAATAGAGCCGTCGGCAGCCTTGCACTGGATGCGCTGGAAACCCAGGTATGGCGGGCCTCGAGCTTCGGTTTCACGCCCTTTATTCTTCGTCACGGACGCACTATGTCGAACACCCAGCCTTTCTTCTCGCAGCCCCTCGCCGAGCGCGACGCGCCGGTGCGCAGCGCCATCCTGAAGGAGCTCGAGCGCCAGCAGTCGCAGGTCGAGCTGATCGCGTCGGAAAACATCGTGTCGCGCGCGGTGCTGGAGGCCCAGGGTTCGGTGCTGACCAACAAGTATGCGGAAGGCTATCCGGGCAAGCGCTACTACGGCGGCTGCGAGTTCGCGGACGAGGTGGAGGCGCTGGCGATCGAGCGCGTGAAGCAGATCTTCAACGCCGGCTATGCGAACGTGCAGCCGCACTCGGGCGCGCAGGCGAACGGTTCGGTGATGCTCGCGCTCGCGAAGCCGGGCGACACGGTGCTCGGCATGTCGCTGGACGCCGGCGGCCACCTGACGCACGGCGCGAAGCCGGCGCTGTCGGGCAAGTGGTTCAACGCCGTGCAGTACGGCGTGAACCGCGACACGATGCGGATCGACTACGACCAGGTCGAGGCACTCGCGCACGAGCACAAGCCGAGCCTGATCATCGCCGGCTTCTCGGCGTACCCGCGCGCGCTGGACTTCGCCCGCTTCCGTGCGATCGCCGACAGCGTCGGCGCGAAGCTGATGGTCGACATGGCGCACATCGCGGGCGTGATCGCCGCCGGCCGCCATGCGAATCCGGTCGAGCACGCGCACGTCGTCACGTCGACCACGCACAAGACGCTGCGCGGCCCGCGCGGCGGCTTCGTGCTGACCAACGACGAAGAGATCGCGAAGAAGATCAACTCGGCCGTGTTCCCCGGCCTGCAGGGCGGCCCGCTGATGCACGTGATCGCCGGCAAGGCCGTCGCGTTCGGCGAAGTGCTGCATGCGGACTTCAAGACCTACATCGACAACGTGCTCGCGAACGCGCAGGCCCTCGGCGAAGTGCTGAAGGCGGGCGGCGTCGACCTCGTCACCGGCGGCACCGACAACCACCTGCTGCTGGTCGACCTGCGCCCGAAGGGCCTGAAGGGTGCGCCGGTCGAGCAGGCGCTCGAACGCGCGGGCATCACCTGCAACAAGAACGGCATTCCGTTCGACACCGAGAAGCCGACCGTCACGTCGGGCATCCGTCTCGGCACGCCGGCCGGCACGACGCGCGGCTTCGGCGTCGCGGAGTTCCGCGAAGTCGGCCGCCTGATTCTCGAGGTGTTCGACGCGCTGCGCGCGAACCCGGAAGGCGACCACGCGACCGAACAGCGCGTGCGCCGCGAGATTTTCGCGCTTTGCGAGCGCTTCCCGATTTACTGATCGACGACCCCACATACAGCAGAGACTGGAGCGAGAGGCAGATATGAGCACGCTGCATCAGGACAGCATCATCATCGACGGACTGAACATCTCGAAGTTCGAGAAGCCGGTGTTCGAGGACATGCGCAAGGGCGGCATCACGGCCGCGAACTGCACGGTATCGGTGTGGGAGAACTTCACCAAGACCGTCGACAACATCGGCGTGATGAAGCAGAAGATCCGCGAGAACGGCGAACTGCTGACGCTGGTGCGCACGACCGACGACATCTTCCGCGCGAAGAAGGAAGGCAAGACCGGGATCATCCTCGGCTTCCAGAACGCGCACGCGTTCGAGGACAACCTCGGCTACATCGAGGCGTTCGCCGACATGGGCGTGCGCGTCGTGCAGCTCTGCTACAACACGCAGAACCTGGTCGGCACCGGCTGCTACGAGCGCGACGGCGGCCTGTCGGACTTCGGCCGCGAAGTGATCACCGAGATGAACCGCGTCGGCATCATGGTCGACCTGTCGCATGTGGGCGGCAACACGTCGTCGGAAGCGATCGCGTTCTCGAAGAAGCCGGTGTGCTACTCGCACTGCCTGCCGTCGGGCCTGAAGGAACATCCGCGCAACAAGAGCGACGCGCAGCTGAAGGAAATCGCCGACGCCGGCGGCTTCGTCGGCGTGACGATGTTCGCGCCGTTCCTGAAGCGCGGCATCGAGGCGAACATCGACGACTACATCGAGGCGATCGACTACGTCGTGAACCTGATCGGCGAAGACGCGGTCGGCATCGGCACGGACTTCACGCAGGATTTCGCGAAGGAATTCTTCGACATGCTGACGCATGACAAGGGCCGCTATCGCCAGCTGACGAACTTCGGCAAGGTGATCAACCCGGACGGCATCCGCACGATCGGCGAATTCCCGAACCTGACCGCGGCGATGGAACGCCACGGCTGGAAGGAGTCGCGCATCCGCAAGATCATGGGCGAGAACTGGGTGCGCGTGTTCAAGGACGTGTGGGGCGCGTAAGCGTCCGCCGAGCCGAACCGCCACCCGCGATTCAACACTAGAACAATCGGGACGTGCCGGCGCCTGTCGCGCGGGCACGCGGACGATGTCGTGCCTGCGCCTGAGTCGCGCGGCCAATTTTCCTCACGGAGTCACCACGATGCAACCGCAACTGCCGATCAACGTCGATCCCGATACCGGCGTCTGGACCACCGACGCGCTGCCGATGCTGTACGTGCCGCGTCACTTCTTCACGAACAATCACGTCGCCGTCGAGGAAGCGCTCGGCGTCGAGGCGTATGCCGAGATCCTCTACAAGGCCGGCTACAAGTCCGCGTACCACTGGTGCGACAAGGAAGCGAAGCTGCACGGCCTCACCGGCATGGCGGTGTTCGAGCACTACCTGAAACGCCTGTCGCAACGCGGCTGGGGCCTGTTTTCGATCATCGAGGCCGATCCGGCCAGCGCACGCGCGAAGATCGAGCTGCGCCACTCGTCGTTCGTGCTCCAGCAGCCGGGCAAGGAAGGCAAGCTCTGCTACATGTTCGCGGGCTGGTTCGCCGGCGCGATGGACTGGGTCAACGACACGACGCCGGAAGGCAAGGGCGCGCCGCGCGCGCGGTCGTTGGAAGTGCAGTGTGCGGCCGAGCACCACGATCACTGCGTCTTCGAAGTGTCGCCGATCGCGCACTGACGCGCCGACCCGAGACACAGCAACAAACAACACCCGCAACACGAGACATTCGAACGCCAGAGGTCGCCTGCGATGCGTTATCCCCACCTGTTCAAACCCATGCAGCTGAACCAGCTGACGCTGCGCAACCGGATCGTCAGCACCGCGCACGCGGAGGTGTATGCCGAGCCGGGCGGCCTGCCGGGCGACCGCTACATCCGCTATTACGAAGAGAAGGCGAAGGGTGGCGTCGGCCTCGCGATCTGCGGCGGCTCGAGCCCCGTGTCGATCGACAGCCCGCAGGGCTGGTGGAAGTCGGTGAACCTGTCGAACGACAAGATCATCGACCCGCTCACGCGTCTCGCCGACACGATGCACAAGCACGGCGCGAAGATCATGATCCAGGCGACGCACATGGGCCGCCGCTCGTCGTTCCACGGCGAGCACTGGCCGCACCTGATGTCGCCGTCGGGCGTGCGCGAGCCGGTGCACCGCGGTAACGCGAAGATCATCGAGATCGAGGAAATCCGCCGCATCATCGGCGACTTCGCGGCCGCCGCGAAGCGCGTGAAAGCGGCCGGCATGGACGGCATCGAAATCTCCGCCGCGCACCAGCACCTGATCGACCAGTTCTGGAGCAAGCGTTCGAACCACCGCACCGACGAATGGGGCGGCAGCCTCGAGAACCGCCTGCGCTTCGGCATCGAAGTGCTGACGGCCGTGCGTGAAGCGGTCGGCAAGGACTTCTGCGTCGGCCTGCGCATGTGCGGCGACGAATTCCACGAGGACGGTCTCGATCACGAAGCGCTGAAGGAAATCGCGCAGGCGATGTCGGAGACGGGCCTGATCGACTACCTGAGCGTGGTCGGCTCGGGCGGCGACACGCACAACACGATCGCGAACTGCATGCCGCCGATGGCGTTGCCGCCGGAGCCGTTCGTGCACCTCGCGGCCGGCATCAAGTCGGTGGTGAAGATTCCCGTGATGCACGCACAGAGCATCCGCGATGCGGGGCAGGCCGAGCGCCTGCTCGCGAACGGCATGATCGACCTGGTCGGCATGACGCGCGCGCAGATCGCCGATCCGCACATGGTGATCAAGATCCGCGACGGCCGCGAGGACGAAATCAAGCAGTGCGTCGGCGCGAACTACTGCATCGACCGCCAGTACAACGGCCTCGACGTGCTGTGCATCCAGAACGCCGCGACGTCGCGCGAGGCGACGATGCCGCACATCATCGAGAAGTCGCGCGGCCCGAAGCGCAAGGTGGTGGTGGTCGGCGCGGGCCCGGCGGGCCTCGAGGCCGCACGCGTCGCGAAGCTGCGCGGCCACGACGTCGTGCTGTTCGAGAAGAACGCCGAAGTCGGCGGCCAGGTGATGATCGCCGCGAAGGCGCCGCAGCGCGAACAGATGTCGGGGATCATCCGCTGGTTCGACATGGAAACCAAGCGTCTCGGCGTCGACCGGCGCCTCGGCGTCGCCGCCGACGAGAAGATGATCATGGCCGAGAAGCCGGACATCGTCGTGCTCGCGACCGGCGGTTCGAGCTTCACGTGGCAGGTGCCGGCGTGGGGCGTGGCCGAAGGTCTCGCGGTCAGCTCGTGGGACATCCTGACCGGCAAGGTCGAGCCGAAGCAGAACGTGCTGCTGTTCGACGGCGTGAGCACGCATGCGGGCGCCGGCGTGGCCGACTTCATGGCGAGCCGCGGCTCGAAGGTCGAGGTGGTGACGCCCGACGTGAAGGTGGCCGACGATTGCGGCGGCACGACGTTCCCGATCTTCTATCGCCGCCTGTACGCGCTCGGCGTGATCCCGACGCCGAACACGATGCTCGATCGCGTGTACGAGGAAGACGGCAAGATCATCGCCGTGCTGCGCAACGAATACACCGAGGAGCTGGAAGAGCGCGCGGTCGACCAGGTCGTGATCGAGAACGGTTCGTCGCCGAACGACGAGCTGTACTGGAAGCTCAAGCCGGAGTCGGTGAACCGCGGCCAGATCGATCCGCACACGCTGTTCGCGGCCGAGCCGCAGCCGTGCCTGTCGGAAGAACTGGGCAACGGCCGCTTCCTGCTGTTCCGTGTCGGCGACTGCATCTCGATGCACAACGTCCACGGTGCGATCTACGACTCGCTGCGCCTCGTCAAGGATTTCTAAAAAATGAATCCGGCTTTCCTCATTACCGCACTGCTGTGGCTGTCGGTGGCGGGGCTCGCGTTCGCGGTCGCGAAGCGCTCGTCCTACTGGCGTCTCGGGCGCGCGACGGCGCCCGGCTCGTTCGGCATCGCGAACCTGTTCACGATCCCGAAGCGCTACTTCGTCGACCTGCACCATGTGGTCGCCCGCGATCCGTACATCGCGAAGACCCACGTCGCGACCGCCGGCGGCGCGATCGCCGCGCTCGCGCTGGTGTTCGTCAACTACGGCCTCGCGATCTACTCGCCGTGGCTCGACAAGCTGATCTTCCTCGCGGCGCTCGCGATGCTCGTCGGCGTGGTGTTCGTCTGGCGCCGCCGCGCGGCGAAGGACGTGCCGGCGCGCCTGTCGCGCGGCCCGTGGAACGCGCTGCCCTGGCTGCTCGGCTCGTTCGCGCTCGGCCTCGTGCTGTTCATGGTCGTGCCGACCGGTGCGATGTCGGGCGCGTTCGCGGTGCTCTGCGCGCTGCTGATCGGCGCCGGCGCCTTCACGATGACCGTCGGCGCCGCGAAGGGCGGCCCGATGAAGCATGCGATCGCCGGCCTGCTGCACCTCGCGTTCCACCCGCGCCAGGAGCGTTTCGCGGCCACCCGCGATTCGTTCACGGGCAACGGCACGGCCACGCCGCCGACCGCGCTGAAGCTGCCGGACATCGAGCACGAGGAGTATGGCGTCGCGAAGCCGGTCGAATTCCGCTGGAACCAGCTGCTGAGCTTCGACGCGTGCGTGCAGTGCGGCAAGTGCGAAGCCGCGTGCCCCGCGTTCGCATCGGGCCAGCCGCTGAACCCGAAGAAACTGATCCAGGATCTCGTCGTCGGGATGGCAGGCGGCACCGATGCCGCGTACGCCGGCAGCCCGACGCCGGGCCTCGCGGTCGGCCAGCATCGCGGCGAGCCGAACGGCCCGATCGTGTCGGGCCTGATCGAGGAGCAGACGCTGTGGTCGTGCACCACCTGCCGCGCATGCGTGCAGGAGTGCCCGATGCTGATCGAGCACGTCGACGCGATCGTCGACATGCGCCGCAACCGCACGCTGGTGCACGGCACGGTGCCGGGCAAGGGCCAGGAAGTGCTCGCGAACCTGCGCGAGACGGGCACGATGGGCGGCTACGACACGGCTGCGCGCTACGACTGGTCGGTCGACCTGAACGCGCCGGTCGCGCAACCGGGCAAGCCGGTCGACGTGCTGTTCGTCGCGGGTGAAGGCGCGTTCGACATGCGTTACCAGCGCACGCTGCGCGCGTTCGTCAAGGTGCTGAACAAGGCCGGCGTCGACTACGCGGTGCTCGGCGGGACCGAGACCGACACCGGCGACGTCGCACGCCGCCTCGGCGACGAAGCGACGTTCCAGCAGATGGCGAAGCGCCTGATCGGCACGCTCGGCTCGCTGTCGTACAAGCAGATCGTGACGGCCGACCCGCACGTGATGCACAGCCTGCGCAACGAATACCGCGCGCTCGGGTTGCGCGTGACGGTCAAGCATCACACGACCTACCTCGCGGAGCTGGCCGACAGCGGCAAGATCGCGCCGAAGGCGGTCGAGTCGCTGCGCGAGAAGCGCACCACGTATCACGACCCGTGCTACCTCGGCCGCTACAACGGCGAGACGGAATCGCCGCGCAAGCTGCTGAAGACGATCGGCATCCAGGTCGTCGAGATGGAGCGCAACGGCATGCGCGGCCGCTGCTGCGGTGGCGGCGGCGGTGCGCCGCTGACCGATATCCCGGGCAAGCAGCGTATCCCCGACATCCGCATCGCCGACGCACGCGCGATCGGCGCGGACGTGGTCGCGGTCGGTTGCCCGAACTGCACGGCGATGCTCGAAGGCGTCGTGGGCCCGCGCCCCGACGTGCTCGACGTGGCCGAACTCGTTGCCGCCTCGCTGGAGTGAATCGATGAACACGATCAAACGAATCGATCCGCGCCGGCCGTTCATCATCACGGCCGCGGGCCTGAAGCGCATCACGCTCGGCGAGGAAGGCAGCGCCGATGCGAGCGCCGCGCAGTGGTCCGCGCACGGCCACGGCGCCGCGGCCGCGAAGCCGCGCCGCGCGGTGCAGGACCCGAAGCACGTGATGCTGGTGGTGGCACACGCCGAGCGCGGCGCGCTCGACGACCATGCGCGGCTGGCGATTGCCGCCGCCGCGGTGCTCGCCGACGCGCAGACGGAAGTTGCGCTGCTGGCATTCGGCGAACTGAAGGATGACGCCGCCGAACTCGGCGTCGACAAGCTGATCGAGCTGGCCGGCTTCGACCGTCGCGCGTTTGCGCCCGAAAGCGAATTGCAAGCGTTGCAGGCATGCGCCGCGGCGCTCGCGCCGAAGCACGTGTTCGTGCCCGACAACGCGACCGGCGACGGCGATCTCGGCCGGCGTTACGCGGCGGCCGCCGGGGCGAGCGTCGCGACCCACGTGGTCGAGATCGACGCGAAGCATGTCGGCGCGTATGCGCAGGCCGGCCGCGCGTTCGCGACGCGCGGGCTGCCCGACGTGATCCTGCTCGCGCAGAACGCGGTCGAGGCGAAACTGCCGTTCGTCGGCGCGGGCGAGCGCCTGGCCGCCGACTTCATCCGCCCGGCCGGCGACGCGGCGCAGCCGTACCGCGATCTCGGCCTCGAGGAAATCGACGCGGCGCAGGTCGCGCTGGAGGAAGCCGACTTCATCGTGTCGGCCGGCAATGGCGTGTCCGACATCGGCGCGTTCGAGCAACTGGCCGGCGCGTTCGGCGCGGCGATCGGCGCGAGCCGCGTCGCGGTCGACAACGGTCACTTCACGCGCGACAAGCAGGTGGGCGCGACCGGCAAGACGGTCGAGGCGAGCGTGTACATCGCGTTCGGCATCTCGGGCGCGGTGCAGCACTTGCAGGGGATCAAGGACTGCCGCCACGTGATCGCGGTGAACCTCGACGGCAGCGCGCCGATCGCGAAGCGCGCGAACCTGACGGTGGTGGGCGACGCGCAGGCGACGATCGCCGCGCTGATCGAACAGGTGCAGGCCGCGCGCGCGTCGCGCGGACAATCGCCGGCCGCGGTCGGCTCGCGTGAAACCGAAGGAGTCGCAGCATGAACGCCCCCCGCCAGTTGCAACGCATCGCGGTGCTCGTGTCCGTGGGCCGGCACCCCGTCAGCGGCACCGCGCGCTACAGCCGCAACGACGCGGCCGCGCTCGAGGTCGGCCGCCAGCTCGCGGAGCGGCATCGTGCGCAGCTCGACGTGATCCATGCGGGCGATCCCGCGAATGAAGCGCTTGCTGAATATCTCGCGCTCGGCGCGCGGCAGGTCGAGGTGCTGGCCTGCCACGACGGCGACGATGCCGCGCATGCGCTCGCCGCGCGCGTCGAAGGTTATGACCTCGTGCTGACCGGCACGCGCGCCGAGGGCGCGTACGACACCGGGATGCTGCCGTATCGCGTCGCCGCGGCGCTCGGCTATCCGCTCGTCGGCTCGGCCGTCGACGTGACGGTCGACGGCGGCCGCGCGGCGGTCCGGCAATTCTTGCCGAAAGGGCTGCGGCGGCGCGTCGACGCGGCGCTGCCGGCCGTCGTCGCGGTCCATCCGCTCGCCAACGTGGCGCCGCGCTACGCGTATGCGCGGCTGCGCGCCGGCGCGATCCGCCCGGCACTCACGTCGACCGGCGCGGACGCCGATGCGGCGGCCTGGAAGGTCGGCCCGGTCGAGCGTAAACCCGTAAAGCTGGTCGCCGCCGAGAAGCGCTCGGGGCATGCCCGGATGCTGTCCGCGACCACGACCGAAAGCCGCGGCGGCAACGTCGTAAATGAAGGGAGTTCAGTCGAAAAAGCACAAGTGATCCTCGCGTATTTGCGCGAGCATCAGCTCATCGACTACTGATTTTGATGCCTGTCGGCAACCACACTGGGACGCAAGGAATCCGGAGCAAACGATGAAAGTATCGGCAGACATTCGTGCACTGATCGAGCGACGCAAGGAAGGTTACAGCCTCGAGGCGCCGTTCTACACGAGCGAGGACATCTTCGCCCTCGACATGGAGGCGATTTTCCGCCAGCACTGGATCCAGGTCGCGGTCGAACCGGACATTCCCGAGCCGGGCGACTACGTGACCGTGGAACTGGGCAGCGACTCGATCCTGATCGTGCGCGACGACGACATGGAAATCCGCGCGTTCCACAACGTGTGCCGCCACCGCGGCGCGCGCCTGTGCAACGAGGATAAGGGCTCGGTCGGCAACATCGTGTGCCCGTACCACAGCTGGACCTACAACCTGACCGGCCAGCTGATGTTCGCCGAGCACATGGGCGAGAAGTTCGACCGCTGCAAGCACAGCCTGAAGTCGGTGCACGTGCAGAACCTCGCGGGCCTGATCTTCATCTGCCTCGCCGAGGAGCCGCCGGTCGATTTCGCGCAGCTGCGCGCCCAGATGGAGCCGTATCTGCTGCCGCACGATCTGCCGAACACGAAGATCGCCGCGCAGATCGACATCATCGAGGAAGGCAACTGGAAGCTCACGATGGAGAACAACCGCGAGTGCTATCACTGCGTCGCGAACCATCCCGAGCTGACGATCTCGCTGTACGAATACGGCTTCGGCTACCAGCGCTCCGACGCGAATGCCGAAGGCATGGACGCGTTCGCTGAAACCTGCGTGCGCCGCGGCAAGGAGTGGGCCGAGATGGGCCTGCCGTCCGCCGAAATCGAAAAGCTGCTCGACGTGACGGGCTTCCGCACGCAGCGCCTGCCGCTCGACCGCCACGGCGAATCGCAGACGCTCGACGCGAAGGTCGCATCGAAGAAGCTGCTCGGCCAGTTCGACCAGGCCGACCTCGGCGGCCTGTCGTTCTGGACGCAGCCGAACTCGTGGCATCACTTCATGAGCGATCACATCGTGACGTTCTCGGTGATTCCGCTGTCGGCCGGCAAGACGCTTGTGCGCACCAAGTGGCTCGTCCACAAGGATGCGAAGGAAGGCATCGACTACGACGTGAAGAACCTGACGGCCGTGTGGAACGCGACCAACGACCAGGATCGCGCGCTCGTCGAATTCTCGCAGCGCGGCGCGACCAGCAGCGCATACGAGCCGGGCCCGTATTCGCCGTACACGGAAGGTCTCGTCGAAAAATTCTCGGCCTGGTACATCGGCCGGCTCGCCGAAAAAATCGGCGCGTAGTACAGCGGACAGCAAGTGGAGCTACACATGATGCGAGATTCGGCCAATTTCGAGCCGGTGGACAGCCGAGTGACGCACCCGGCGTTCTGGAGCGCGCTGCCCGAGCGCTGGACGAGCGACGTCGAGGAAACGCTGGTGTGCTGCCACGTGCGTCAGGAAACCCACGACGTGAAGAGTTTCTTCTTCCGTTCGCCGCAAGGCCGTGCGTTTTCCTTCGAGCCGGGGCAGTTCATCACGCTCGAACTCGACATCGACGGCGAGACGATCAACCGGTGCTACACGATCTCGTCGTCGCCCGCGCGGCCGCACACGATCTCGATCACGGTGAAGCGCGTGCCGGGCGGCAAGGTGTCGAACTGGCTGCACGACAACCTGCAGCCGGGCGCGTCGGTTCGCGTGCTCGGCCCGGCCGGCGAATTCACGTGCGCGCGGCATCCGGCGCGCAAGTACCTGTTCCTGTCGGCCGGTTCGGGCGTCACGCCGCTGATGTCGATGAGCCGCGCGCATCATGATCTCGCCGAGGATCGCGACATCCTGTTCGTGCACAGCGCACGTACGCCGGACGACATCATCTTCGCGCGCGAGCTCGACCTGATCGCGTCGAACCATACGAATTTCCGTACGTCGTTCGTCGTCGAGCGCGTCGGTGCACGCACCAACTGGCCGGGCGTCACGGGCTTCCTGACGCTGCCGCTGCTGAAGCTGATCGCACCGGACTTCATGGAGCGCGAGATCTTCACGTGCGGCCCCGCGCCGTACATGAAGGCCGTGCGCGACCTGCTCGACGAAGCCGGCTTCGACCGCAAGCAGTATCACGAGGAAAGCTTCTCGTTCGAGACGCTCGCGCAGACCGCGAGCGACGAGGTGATCGCCGAACTCGCGCCGGCGGCCAACGACGGCGACGTCGCGACGAAGCAGTACACGGTCAGCTTCGCGAAGAGCAATCGCGAGATTTCGTGCGGCTCGGAGCAGCACGTGCTCGACGCGGCGCGCCAGTCCGGCGTGCGGCTGCCGGCGTCGTGCACGCAGGGCATGTGCGGCACCTGCAAGGTGAAGCTCGTGTCGGGGCAGGTCGAGATGAAGCACAACGGCGGCATCCGCCAGCGCGAGATCGATCAGGGGATGGTGCTGCTGTGCTGCAGCAAGCCGCTGTCGGATCTCGTGATCGACAAGTAGTCGTATCGAGCCATCGCCGGTCCGGGCGCGGCGCGTCGCGTTGCGTCGCCTCCGGACAAGCATCCGTCGGAAAACAACGATACCGCGGATTTGTGGTTGAAGAACCTAGAGAGACAACGCGCACGGTGCGCATTTCAAGGAGATCGACCATGAAGTTGTTCGGAAAACTGCTGTGGACCGGCGCACTGTCGGCGATGGTGGCATTGAGCGCGTCGGCGCTCGCGGATACGAAGCCTACGCTGAAGATCGGTTACGTCGAAGGCTGGGACGACAGTGTGGCGACGTCGAACGTCGCGGCACGCGTGATCGAGAAGAAGCTCGGTTACCAGGTCCAGCTCGTGCCGGTGGCTGCCGGGATCATGTGGCAGGGCGTGGCGCGCGGCGACCTCGACGCGACGCTGTCCGCATGGCTGCCCGTCACGCACGGCTCCTACTGGGGCGAATACAAGTCGAAGGTCGTCGATCTCGGTGCGAACTTCCCTGACGCGAAGATCGGCCTGATCGTCCCCGACTACGTGAAGGCGAAGAGCATCGAAGATCTGAATGCCGAGAAAAGCAGCTTCGGCGGCCGGATCGTCGGCATCGATGCGGGTGCGGGCGTGATGCGCAAGACCGACGAAGCGATCAAGAGCTACGGCCTCAGCTACACGCTGATGCCGAGTTCGGGCAGCGCGATGACGGCCGAGCTGTCGCGCTCCGTCGGCGCGAACAAGCCGGTGATCGTGACCGGCTGGGCGCCGCACTGGATGTTCGCGAAGTGGAAGCTGCGCTTCCTCGAGGATCCGAAGAAGGTGTTCGGCGGCGCGGAGCACGTCGACAGCGTCGCGAACCCGCAGCTCGAAACGAAGGCCAAGCCGGTCGTCGCGTTCCTGAAGAAGTTCCAGTGGAAGCCGGGCGAGATCGACAGCGTGATGCTCGCGATCCAGAACGGTTCGAAGCCGGAAGCGGCCGCCGACGCATGGATTGCCGCGCATGCTGACCGCGTGAATTCGTGGACTGAAGGCGCGCAGTAAGCCGCGGCGCTTCGTCGCGCGAATCATCATAAATAAATACGCCGGGAATGGCATGCAGGAATCCGAAACAATCGTGAATTCATGCGGCCATATCCCGGCTTTCTTTTACTGATTCTGCAAAAAAGCCCATAAGTTGTTACACTACGGCCCTTGTGCGGAGTCATCACAGGAGGAATTGGATGAGTCAGGCAGGACTGCGTGCTAATCGCACCAGTGACGTTGAGGCAACCATCTCACATGATTCGACGGGCCACACGCTGCATCGTGGCCTGACTTGGAAAGACGCATTCTGGGTGACGAGCGGCGTGCCGGCAGGCGTGCTGTTCACGATCGGCGGCGTATGCGCGACGATCGGCCAGCCCGCGTGGGCGATCTGGATCGCCGCGATCACGATGGGGCTGATTCAAAGCGCGACTTATGCGGAAATATCGGGACTATTTCCCCATAAATCGGGCGGCGCGTCGGTATACGGCGCGATCGGCTGGGTCCGTTACAGCAAGCTGATTGCCCCGGTTTCCGTGTGGTGCAACTGGCTCGCGTGGTCGCCGATGCTCGCGCTCGGCTGCGGCCTCGCGGCGAGCTATGCGCTCACGAGTCTCTTTCCCGCCGACGCGGCGGTGCTGCACTGGCAGCTCAAGGTTGCGGATCTCGGGTTCATCAAGCCGGGTCTTTCCCTGCGAATCAACGCGACGTTCATCATCGCGACGATTCTGCTTCTCATCACGTTCAAGCTTCAGCACAGCGGCGCATCGAAAGCTGCGCGCACGCAGCGCATTCTCGGCATTGCGTCGCTCACGCCGCTGCTGATCGTCGGCATCGTGCCGTTCGTCACCGGCGACGTGCCGATGTCGAACCTGCTCCCGCTGCTGCCGCTCGGTCATGATGCTCAAGGCAACCTCACGACCGCGACCTTCGGTTCGTGGAACGGGCAGGGCGTGACGATGGCGCTCGGCGCGATGTTCATGGCCGGCTGGGCGTCGTACGGCTTCGAAACGGCGGTCTGCTACACGCGCGAATTCCGCGATCCGCGTCGCGACACCGCGAAGGCGATCTTCTGGTCGGGCGCGCTGTGTCTCGTCGTGATGACGCTCGTGCCGATGGCGTTCCAGGGCGCGCTCGGCACGCAGGCGATGCTCGATCCGGCGATCGGCGACGGCACCGGCGTCGCGGCCGCGATGGCGAAGATCGTCGGTGGCGGCGCATGGGTCGCGAACGCGGTCGTCGTGATGCTGATGCTGTCGATCCTGCTGATCGTGATGACGTCGATGATGGGCTCGTCGCGCACGCTGTACCAGGCATCGGTCGACGGCTGGCTGCCGAAGTACCTGTCGCACGTGAACGAGCACGGCTCGCCCACGCGCGCGATGTGGACCGACCTCGGCTTCAATCTCGTGTTGCTGATGATGTCGGACTACATGACGGTGCTGGCGATCTCGAACGTCTGCTACATGCTGTTCGTATTCCTGAATCTTCAGTCGGGCTGGATCCACCGGATGGACCGCGGCAGCTGGGATCGGCCGTTCCGCTGCCCGACCTGGCTGCTTGTCGCCGGCTCGGTCTGCGGCTACGCGAATCTCGTCTATGTCGGCGCGGGCGCGAACCTGCAGGGCGAAGGTACGCTGCGCAACGGGCTGATCGCGATGCTGCTGATCGTGCCGGTGTTTCTCTATCGTCACTACTGGCAGGATCGCGGCCGTTTCCCCGCGCAGATGCAGCGCGACATGGAACTCGAAGTGCCGAAGCGCGCGATGTGGCTGAACCTGATGCCGTATGCGGCGCTGGTCGGCGCAGCGCTGACGATCTGGCTGTCGTACTACTTCGCGTGGGTCAAGTAAGCATCTGAACGCGGCACGCGCGTCGCGCGGCGAACCCGGACACCGCACCCGGGGCCGTCGCGCGACGCGTCGAACGCAACGCGATAAAAAACCCGACCGGTAGGTGCTGCCGGTCGGGTTTTTTGTTGGCCGCGCGCCGAACGAATGCGCTTACGGAAACACCACCGTCCGATCCCCATTCAGAAACACGCGCCGCTCGATGAACGCCTTCACCGCGCGCGCGAGCGTGATGCACTCGACGTCGCGACCGACCGCGAGCAATTGCTCCGGACGCAGCGCATGATCGACGCGTTCGACCACCTGCTCGATGATCGGGCCTTCGTCGAGATCGTCGGTCACGAAGTGCGCGGTCGCGCCGATCAGCTTCACGCCGCGCGCATGCGCCTGGTGATACGGCTTCGCGCCCTTGAAGCCGGGCAGGAACGAATGATGGATGTTGATCGCGCGGTTCGCGAGCTTCGCGCTGGTTTCCTGCGACAGCACCTGCATGTAGCGCGCGAGGATCACGAGATCGGCGCCGCTCGACTCGAAGAAGTCGAGCCACTGCGCTTCCTGCTGTGCCTTGGTGTCGGCCGTGATCGGGAAGTGGCGGAACGGCAGCCCGTGCTGCGTGGCGAGCGGCTCGAAATCCGGATGGTTCGACACGATGCCGACGATGTCCATCTTCAGTTCGCCCATCCGCCAGCGGAACAACAGGTCCGCGAGGCAGTGCTCGAGCTTCGACACCATGATCAGCACCTTCGGGCGCGCGTTCACGTCGTGGATCGCCCATTGCGTGTCGCCGTCACCGCCGCCGCCGAGCGCGGTCGCGATCGGACCGAACTCCTGGCGCAGCGCGTCGATCTGCAGCGTCTCATCCGTCGGATGAAACACGCAGCGCACGAAGAAGTGGTTGCTGAGATCGTCGTCGAACACGTTCAGCGCATCGACGTAGCAGCGATGGCGCTCGAGAAAGCCGACGACGGCGGCGACCTGGCCGGCCGCGCTCGGGCACGACAGCGTCAGGACGAATTGATCGGGGCGTGAGTCGGCGGTCATGAGATTCCTCGGATGTCAGGGAACGCAACGCGCGCGCGGCGGCGCGACGGGGCGCCACGCTACGCAGGTAGCGGGAGGCTCAAGTAAATCAGGACGATTTGGGCGCGGATAGAACCAACCCGCCGTGTGGCTGGTATCGGCGCGCCAGCGCGGCGGGGCGGTGGCGAGGCTCGAGGCGGGGGTTTTGGGGACGCTGGGCGGGGTGTCGGGCGGGGCGGGCGCGGCTGGTCCAGCGAGCGTCAGGCGGTGCAGCCGTAGCCGGTCCAGCGAGCGTCAGGCGGTGCAGCCGCAGCCCGTCCGGCGAGCGTCAGGCGGCGCAGTCGTAGCGGCTGCAGCGGGCGTCAGGCGGTGCACATACAGCCGCTTCATCGGACGTCAAGCGGGCAGGCGCAGCCAGTCCAGTGCGCGTCAGTTGGGACAGCCGCAGCCGCTCCAGCAAGCGTCAGGCAGCGCTCCGCCGGCCAGCCGCCCGCTCAGACCGGCGCGCACGCGTCCAGCAGCCAGCGCCGGAACACATGTGTCGCGTCCGGCTCAGGCCGCTGCGGCGGCCGCACGAGAAAGTAGCCGCGCGACGTCACGACGGGTGCGTCGACGAGCTTCACGAGCTGCCCGGACGCGACGAGCTCGTCGACGAGCGGCGACCAGCCCAGAGCGACGCCGTCGCCGAGCAGCGCCGCGTGGATCACCAGCGCATAGCTGTTGAAGGTCACGCCGCGCGCGGCGGCCGGCGCGTCGAGGCCGTGCGCGTCGAACCAGCCGGCCCACGACAGCCAGCGTTCGGGGCGCGTCGCCTGCACGTGCAGCAGCGGCAGCGCATGCAGGTGCTCGGGCCGCGCGACGTGCTGATGCGCGTCGCGAAATGCCGGCGAGCAGACGGGCGTGACCGATTCGGGAAAGAGCCGCGCGGCCGTGCACGACGGCCAGTGGCCGTCGCCGAACAGGATCGCGATGTCGGCATGGTCGCGCTGCGCGTCGTAATCCTGTGAGGTGACGACCCGCACGTCGACGTCCGGCATCACGCGCTTCAAGCCCGCGAGGCGCGGCATCAGCCAGTAGGTCGCGAAACCGAAATCCGTGACGATCGTGAGCGCGCCGTGCTCGCGGCGCGCGCGCAGCGTCGCGGTGGCGCCGCGCAGCGTGTCGAGGCTCAGCCGCACGGCTTCGTACAGGCACTGGCCGTCGCTCGTCAGCGTGACGCCGCGCGGGCTGCGCTCGAACAGCGGCACGCCGAGTTCCGCTTCGAGCTGGAACACCTGCTGGCTCACGGCCGGTTGCGTCGAGCCGAGCTCGCGCGCGGCGGCCGTGAAGCTCTGGAGACGGGCGGCCGATTCGAACGCGCGCAGCGCCTGCATCGACGGTAACGGTTCGGATTTCGACATAAGTCTCTCTAATGGCCTCATAAGGGCCGGACGCCTTCCCGCGCGAATTCGGGCGGGGGATAGTGCTTCGGACGGCACGGCGCCGCGCCGGGCCTTCCGCGATTCTAGCCAGTCGCGGCCGGTGCGCGCGGCACTTTCTTCAGGCTGCGTCCGTCATGCCGACCGTGTCGCCGCCCGAGCGTCGCGCCGCTCCATTCGAACACCGATTTCCCCAAGACCGCCGATGACGAACCCGACTCCCAACATCCTGATCCTGATGGCCGACCAGCTGACGCCGTTCGCGTTGCCGGCTTACGGCAACCGCGTCGCGCGCACGCCGACGCTCGACCGGCTCGCCGCGCAAGGCGTGGTGTTCGACGCCGCGTATTGCGCGAGCCCGCTGTGCGCGCCGTCGCGCTTCTCGCTGCTGACCGGCAAGCTGCCGTCGGGTATCGGCGCCTACGATAACGCCGCCGAATTGCCGGCGCAAACGCTGACCTTCGCGCACTACCTGCGCGCGGGCGGCTACCGTACGATGCTGTCCGGCAAGATGCATTTCTGCGGCCCCGACCAGCTGCACGGCTTCGAGGAACGGCTCACGACCGACATCTATCCGGCCGACTTCGGCTGGGTGCCCGACTGGGACCGCCCGACCGAGCGGCCGAGCTGGTATCACAACATGAGTTCGGTGCTCGAGGCCGGCCCGTGCGTGCGCACGAACCAGCTCGATTTCGACGACGAGGTCACGTTCGCGGCGAAGCAGAAGCTGTACGACGTCGCGCGCGAGCGCGCGGCCGGTCATGACGCGCGGCCGTTCTGCATGGTCGTGTCGCTCACGCATCCGCACGATCCGTACGCGATCACGCGCGAATACTGGGATCTGTACCGCGACGACGAGATCGACATGCCGGCCGTGCGGCTCGATGCGCAGCAGAGCGATCCGCATTCGCAGCGGCTGCGCTTCGTCTGCGAAAACGACCGCACGCCGCCGACCGACGCGCAGATCCGCGCCGCGCGCCGCGCATACTACGGCGCGACGTCCTATGTCGACGCGCAATTCGGCAGCGTGCTGGCCGCGCTCGAGCAATGCGGCTTCGCCGACGACACGATCGTGATCGTCACGTCCGACCACGGCGACATGCTCGGCGAGCGCGGGCTCTGGTACAAGATGACGTTCTTCGAAGGCGGCTGCCGCGTGCCGCTGATCGTCCACGCGCCGGGCCGCTTCGGTGCCGCGCGCGTGCGCGGGCCCGTGTCGCACGTCGATTTGCTGCCGACGCTCGTCGACCTCGCCGGCGCGTCGCCGGCCGGCGGCTGGCCGGACCCGGTCGACGGCGCGAGCCTCGTGCCGCATCTGCAAGGCGCGCCCGCGCACGACGTCGCGCTGGGCGAATACCTCGCGGAAGGGGCGGTTGCGCCGGTCGTGATGATCCGCCGCGGCGACTGGAAATACGTGCATTGCCCGGCCGATCCCGACCAGCTCTACAACCTCGCCGACGATCCGCGCGAGCGCACGAACCTGGCCGGCCTGCCGGAAGCCGCCGGCGTGCTCGCCGCATTCCGCGAGGAGGCCGCGCGCCGCTGGAACCTGCCGGAACTCGACGCGCAGGTGCGCGCGAGCCAGCGGCGGCGCCGCTTCCATTACGCGGCGACGACGCAGGGCCGCATCCAGGCGTGGGACTGGCAGCCGTTCACCGACGCGAGCCAGCGCTACATGCGCAATCACATCGAACTCGACACGCTCGAAGCGATGGCGCGCTTTCCGCGCGTCGGGCGCTGAACGGGCCGCAGCGGACATTGACGAACGACGGAGGAAGCGAATCATGAAACGGCAATGCAATGCAGCAATCCGGAGCCTGGGCACCGCGCTCGCCGCGGCCGCGTGCGTGGTGGCGATGCAGCAGCCCGCGCGCGCCGCCGACCCGCAGACGTGCCGCGACGTGAAGATGGCGGCGCCCGGCTGGACCGACATCGACGCGACGAACGCGATGGCCGGTGTCGTGCTGAAGGCACTCGGCTATCGGCAGGACGTCGCGAACCTGTCGGTGCCGATCACCTACCAGGGCTTAAAGAAAGGGCAGGTCGACGTGTTCCTCGGCAACTGGATGCCCGCGCAGGCGCCGCTCGTGAAGCCGTTCGTCGACGAGAAGTCGATCGACGTGCTGCACGCGAACCTGAGCGGCGCGAAGTTCACGCTGGCCGTGCCCGACTACGTCGCGGCGGCCGGCGTGCACACGTTCGCCGATCTCGCGCGCTACGCGGACCGCTTCGGCGACAAGATCTACGGGATCGAGCCCGGCGCGCCCGCGAACCAGAACATCAAGCGGATGCTGTCCGACCATGCGCTCGGCGCGGCGAACTGGTCGCTCGTCGAATCGAGCGAGACGGGGATGCTCACACAGGTCGAGCGCGCGGTGCGCGACAAGCGCTGGATCGTCTTTCTCGCGTGGGAGCCGCACCTGATGAACACGAAGTTCAACCTGACCTACCTGTCGGGCGGCGACGCGTATTTCGGCCCGAACTACGGCGGCGCGACGGTCAACACGGTCACGCGCGCGGGCTTTGCCGGCCAGTGCGCGAACCTCGCGCGGCTGTTCAGGCAGATGACGTTCTCCGTCGACGTCGAGAACCGGATGATCGCCGACATGCTCGACCACAAGACGTCGCCCGCGCTCGCCGCGCAGCATGCGCTGAAGGCCGATCCAGCGCTCGTCGAAGCGTGGCTCGACGGCGTCACCACGGCGGCCGGCGCCCCCGCGTTGCCGGCCGTGCGCGCGGCCCTCGACGGCCGCTGACCGCCTCCGGGCGGCCGGTTTCTCGCCGCGCCGCCCGCCTCCGTGTTTTCCCGAACGGTCGCATCGAGACCATTTGGTGTCGCCTTCAGACGGGTGACCTGAAATATGGGTTTGTATTTTTCGCCAATGGCTGCGTTATTGCGGAAAACGAAATGCCGAAGCCAGCGGACGTACCGAATTCGAATCGGCCGGCGCATTGCTGCGCGCGCCAGGTCTCGATTCTTTCCATCGAAGGGTTCAGGGAGGGTGGTCGACAATGAAGCAAAAGAAAGTTGCCGTAGCCGCCGCGCTGGCATGCGCGGCCTGTATTCCCGCCATCGGCCACGCGCAGAGCAGCGTGACGCTGTACGGGATTCTCGACGCGGGCATCACGTACGTGAACAACACGGGCGGTTCGCACGTGGTCAAGTTCGATGACGGCGTGTCGTACGGGAACCGCTTCGGCCTGAAAGGCACGGAAGATCTCGGCGGCGGCCTGAAGGCCGTATTCGCGCTCGAGAGCGGTTTCCACCTCGGCAACGGGCAGCTCGGCTTCGGCGGGGCGGAGTTCGGGCGGCAGGCTTATGTCGGTCTCCAGAACGATTGGGGCACGCTGTCGTTCGGCAACCAGCTCGACATCACCAACGAGCTCGTGTCGATCTACAACATCTCGGCATGGGGCAGCGGCTACGCGATCCACCAGGGCGACTTCGACCGTTTCAACGGCGACCGCTTGCCGAACTCGGTCAAGTTCCTGTCGAACGATCTCAGCGGCTTCAAGTTCGGCGCGATGTACTCGTTCGGCAACGTCGCGGGCAACTTCCACCGCGACAGCGCGTGGAGCGCGGGCGCGAGCTTCACGAAGGGCGACTTCTCGATCGGCGCCGCGTACACGCGCCTGAACAATCCGCACGGCATCTACGCGTTCGACCCGTACGCGATGATCGGCACGCACACGTTCCTCGGCCAGCAGACCGTCACCGTCGATCCGGCGACCGGCGCGCGCACCGACCTGTTCGCGGACACGCCGATGAACGTCGACAGCCAGGGCACGTTCGGCGTCGGCACGAGCTACACGATCGGCAAGCTGACGCTCGATGCGAACTACTCGTACACGACGATCAAGGGCTTCGGCCAGTCGTCGCACATGCAGTCGTATGAAGGCGGCGGCCTGTACCAGTTCACGCCGGCGCTCAGCCTGATCGCGGGCTATCAGCACACGCGCTTCGAAGGCCATCACTGGAACATGGGCACGGCGGGGCTCCATTACCTGCTGTCGAAGCGCACCGACGTGTATATCTCCGGCGATTACCTGCGCGCGTCGAACGGCGTCGATGCGGTGATCGGCTACAGCTTCACGCCGTCGACGACGCAGACGCAGGCCGACGTGCGGATCGGGATGCGGCATTCGTTCTGAGCGGGGCGAGGTAGTTTTTTCGACGTCTTCAGCGAGGTCTCTCTTTGGCGCGAACCGCGGTTCGCGCTTTTTTTTTTGCGGCGCGATGCAACGTCGTGCGGTGTGCGCCGTCCTTGCCCGCGTCCGGCGAGCATCCGGCAAGGTTTCGGCGGTTGAAGCTATCATCGCGCTTTGGCCGCATCGCGTATCGGCGATCGCCGGCCTTCCCTCCATGACGTCTCGCCGATGACCACCCCGTTACCCGAATCCACTTCGCCGTCGCCGTTACCCGCCAACTTGTTCCGCCACGCACCGTTCCAGCGCTTCTGGGGCACGCGCGTGATGTCGTCGCTCGCTTTCCAGATCCTGTCGGTCGCGATCGGCTGGTACGTCTATGCGCTCACGCACAGCGCGTTCGCGCTCGGGCTCGTCGGGCTTGCGCAGTTCGTGCCGATGTTCGCGCTGACGCTCGTCGTCGGGCAGGTGGCCGACCGCTACGACCGCCGGCGCATCGCGACGATCTGCCAGGGCGTCGAGGCGCTGGCCGCCGGCGTATTCCTGTTCGGCGCGGCGAAAGGCGGGCTCACCGCCCCGGGCGTGTATGCGCTGGCCGCGATCGTCGGCACCGCGCGTGCGTTCGAATCGCCGTCGGTGTCGTCGCTGCTGCCGGCCGTCGTGCCGCGCAGCGACCTGCCGCGCGCGACCGCACTGTCGACGTCCGCGAACCAGGCCGCGCAGATTCTCGGGCCCGCGTTCGGCGGGGTGCTGTATGGCGTCGGCGCGCCCGCGGCGTTCGGCACGAGCGTCGTGGCGTTCGCGATCGCGGCCATCCTGAGCGGCACGATTCCGCTGCGCAGTGCGCCGCCGGCGCGCGAACCGGTCACGCTGCGGTCGGTGTTTTCCGGCATCGCGTTCATCCGGCGCGAACCGGCGATCCTCGGCGCGCTGTCGCTCGACCTGTTCGCGGTGCTGTTCGGCGGCGCGACCGCGCTGCTGCCGATCTACGCGCGCGACATCCTGCAGGTCGGCCCGTGGGGGCTCGGCGCGTTGCGCGCGGCGCCGGCGGTCGGCGCGCTCGCGGGCACGCTGTGGCTCACGCGCTTTCCGCTGAAAGGGCGGCCGGGCCGCGCGATGTTCGGCGGCGTGATCGCGTTCGGCATCGCGACGATCGTGTTCGGGCTGTCGCGCAATTTCGTGGTGTCGCTCGTCGCGCTGGCGGCGCTCGGCGCATCGGACGTGGTGAGCGTCGTCGTGCGCCTGTCGCTCGTGCAGCTGCGCACGCCCGACGACATGCTCGGCCGCGTGAGCGCGGTCAACTCGCTGTTCATCGGGACGTCGAACCAGCTCGGCGAATTCGAATCCGGCGTGACGGCTGCGTGGTGGGGCGCGCCGGTGGCGATCGTCGTCGGCGGCGCGGCGACGATCGCCGTCGCGCTGACATGGATGCGGTTGTTCCCGACCTTGCGGAACATGACGTCGCTGGAGCGCGATCATTGAGTCGACGTCGGAGGGGCGATGCGTTTGCCGTTCACGGGAAACCGGCCTCATGCGTCGCAATTCATTTCAAATTGCTTTCTTGTTTCAATCGAATTCCAGACGGCATTCGGACGGGATAATCGTCTGAACGATCAATTCGGCGGCTGTCGTTTCGCGTGATGCGAGGTATCGGCACTGAAAGCGGGCTGGGTGCTGCTCGTCGATACGCTCGCGGGCGCGCTGATCCAGCTGTCGCTCGCCGGCGTGCTGTTGTGGACGCGCTGAACAAGCGCAAGACGATCGGCGATCGTGTGTGCGGCCGGCGCATAACGGCTGACGGTCAGACGCCGGCGTCGCGCGCGACCTGTACGGCCGTGCCGTAGCAGATCACTTCGGTGACGCCCGAGCCGATCTCGGTCGAGTCGTAGCGCATCGCGACGATCGCATTCGCGCCGAGCTTGTGCGCGTCGGCGAGCATCTTGTCGAACGCCTGCTGGCGCGCCTTCTCGCACAGCGACGTATAGAGCGTGATGTTGCCGCCGAAAATGGTTTGCAGCGCCGCGCCGAACGAGCCGACGATCGAGCGCGAACGCACGATGATGCCCTGCGCGACGCCGAGCGAGCGGACGGTCGTGTGGCCGGGCAAATCGAACGCGGTCGTGACGTGCTCGGGCGAGAGGGCGTCGACGGAGCGGGAGAAGTCGGTCATGGCGGAGCACCGTGGTGCGGAAGTGGTCGAACGACGATTCTATCCGGAACGGGAAACGCGCTCGACCGGGCGCGTATGACGCGCGCGCGCCCGGTGCGGCTCGCGCCGGCCGAGGCCGGTCAGCGCTTGACGGTCGTGCTGCCGTCGCCGCCGAGATCGACCGCATACGCAAGCGCCAGCTTGCCGAACTTCAGCGCGTGGTTCGCCTGCCGGTCCGAATTCTCCAGCGTGTCGTTCACGGTATGGATATAGGGGCTGTCGTTCTGGTCGGCCTCGAACGGGAACGACGCCGGATAGCCTTGCGCATGCCACGACGCGTGATCCGAGCACGCATAGCCGCATTGCGACGTGCCGATCGCGAGCTCGGGCAGGTAGGTCTTCGCGAGGTTCGTCAGGTAGGTGTTCTGCGCGGCGTTCGTGTAGTCGGTGATCAGGTAGATGTCTTTCGGATCGCCCTGGTAGTTCGTCATGTCGAGCTGCAGCACGCCGACCACGTTCGCATTCTGCGTGCGGAACTGCTTCGCGATCGCCTTCGACCCGAGCAGGCCGGCTTCCTCGGCCGCGTAGCCGACGAACTTGATCGTCCGTTTCGGCCGGTAGCCGTTCGCGAGCAGCACGCGCAGCGCTTCGGTCAGGCTGGCGATGCCGGACGCATCGTCGTCGGCGCCGGGCGAGCGCGTGTTTTCCGTCGTGCGGCCGACCGTCGAATCGAGGTGGCCGCCCAGCACGATCGTGCCCGCGGCCGGATCGCTGCCGCGGATCGTCAGGATCACGGACTTCTGCGGAAAGCCCGCATGCGTGAACTGCTCGACGGCGATGTCGGTGCGCGAGCCGGCCAGTTGCCGCCACTGCAGCGCGAGCCAGTCCGACGCGGCAACGCCGTGCGACGTCGTGTAGTAGCGGTTCGTGAAACCGGACAGCGACGTGATCGTGCCGACGATGTTGCTGGCCTGCAGTTGCTGGATCCAGGTCTTGATCTGCGGCGCGTTCGATAGCTGGTAGGCGGGCACGGCCGCCTGTTTCGCGAGTGCCGCGGGTACCGGCTGCAAAGCCTGCCGTGCGTCGTCGAACGAGTCGTGCACGATGTAGCCGGGCCCGTGGCCGCGCGCATGGTGGACCGCATGGGCGAGTTCGCCGAGTCGTGAATCGTCGATCTGGACGATATGCACGGTTTCGCGGTGCACGGCGCCGTCGGCCGTCGTGCCGGCGTCGACCGCCGTGCTGTACTGCGCGGTTGCGCTCGCATCGATGCGTTGAAGCTGGCGGAACGCGGTGTCGCCGAGCGTGATCCACACCGGCGTCGCGTGCGCGGCGGCGGTCAGCAGCACGCCGCCCAGCGCGGCGCTCAGGCGGGTCAATGTCAGAGTAGGCATGTTCGATCTCGTGAGGATGGCGATGTCGAGGAAGAGGGCGCGCGCAGGTCGTGCGGCGCCCCCGCCTGCTGCGGAATTACGACTTCTGCGGCACGGTCACGCCGTACGTGCAGCTCTTGTTGTATGCATTGCCGATCGCCGTGAGTTGCGCGCTGCTGTAGCCGAGCGCGGCGGCGGCCGTCAGCACCGCCTGGGCGGCGGCCTTCTGGTTCGTCGAGCTGTTGGTCATCGACAGCCCTTTCAGGAAGGCCTTGTCCATCGCCTGCGCGCCGATCGCGTCGCGCGCGACGAGGTTGCACGACGCCCAGTACTGGCCGGCCGTGTGGATCTCGGCGCCGCGTGCCTGCGCGTAGGTGCGCCCGACGTTCCAGTTCGTCACGCGGCCGCCCCAGTATTCGTTGTGGCCGTCCCAGTTGTAGACCCAGTGATATTGCGCGTCGGACGGGCTCCATTGATTGAAGTCGCGGCTGTACGCGGCGGCGAGATAGTCGCCCGTGCCTTCCGACAGGCCTTCCTGCTGCGACAGGCCGCCGTTGGTCACCCAGTCGTGGATGCCGTGGCCGAGCTCGTGGATCACGACGTCCGCATCTTCCGCGTCGTCGACGCCGCCCTGGCCGAAGGTCAGCCGGCCGCTGCTCGACGAGTACGACGAGTTGTCGTCGCCCGATTCGCCGTGTGGGTCGTACTGCACGCCGCCCGTGTACTGGTACGGCAGCGCCTTGATGCCGAGCGTCTGGTTCACGTAACGGAGGAACGTGTCGATGTGGTAGTACGTGTTCACCGCCTCGAAATACAGGTTGCCGCGCGTGAACTCGAACGTCGGCGTCGCCTGCGCCGGGCACGCGTTGTCGCGCGGCGCATCGAAGTCGACGCACGACGCATACGGGCCCGACAGCACGTAGCGCGAGTTCGACTGTGCGAGATCCTTCAGCGTCACGCGCACGCGCGCGGCCGCGAGCTGGGTGGAATCGGTGTCGTTGCCGTCCTTGTAGCCGGTGCTGCCGTAGCTGCTCTTCGTCGGCGAAAGCGGATCGGGCCGGAATACGAAGCCGGTGCCGTCGGTCGCATAGAACGCCTTGTCCTCGGCGCGCAGCACTTCGCCGCTGTCCGCGTCGATCAGCAGTTCCCAGTCGCCCTTCGGGCCGTCCTGCGGGCGGCCGCGTACCTTCCATGCGGTATGCGTGCCGGCCTTGTCGACGAACGCGACGCGCTGTGCGTCGAGGTTCGTGAAGCCACTGACGCCGAGATACGCGCGGGCGCGGTCGAGCGCCTGCTGCTGGTCGACCGCCTGTGTCTTGCGCGCGGTGACGGCCACGCCGTTGATCGTGTTGCTCGCGACGTACAGGATGCGGCCGTCCTTCGCGACCGTCACCGCGATGTCGCTGCCGTACACGGGCAGTCCGGCCGCCTGCTGCTGGAAGCGCACGACGGTGAAGTCGGCATCGCTGCGCTCCGACGTCACCGCGAGGCTCGCGAGCGCGGCCGGGTCGAGCCCGAGCTGCGTCGCCTGCGCCGCGACGAAATCGCGCGCGGCGGCCGCGGGCGTGGCGGCCGCCTTGTTCGCGCGATACGCGGGGGTGTACAGCGTGACGGCGACGCCGTCGGCGCGGAATTGCCCCGCGGCGGTATCGGCCTTGGCCGCGGCCGGTGCCACGCCGCGCGTCAGGCTTTCGCGCAGGCTCGACGCCTGCGGGTTCGCGACCTTGGTATCGGCCGCGCTGCCGCCGACGATGCCGAAACCGAGCGCGAGACCCAGGGCGAGCGGCAATGCTTTGCGTGATGTCTGCATGGGTGATCCTCATCTCAACGGTTGGACACGCCCGCGCGCTCGTGGCGAGCAGGCACGACACGGCTCGCGCGCCGGCTCGATGGAACCGGTGCGGCGAAGCGGTGCTGGGAGATTCGACTGACTGAGGATAACTAAGCGTCAGGTCGAAACGAATCGGAACGGAATGGCGGCGGGGAAGCGAACGGCAGGCAGGTGCGGCGACGGCGAAGCGAGCATCGTCATGTCATACCCCTCGGAATTGATATCGGTCTGGCAGCCTGCGTGGCGCGACGTGCGTCGGGCCCGGGCTCTCATCTCCTTAGGGCTGCCTAGCTAATTGCGAGGTATGTTACAGAATATTTTCGGCAACTTTGCAATTTATTTTCGAAGGCCGCTTCGGTCCGTCGATCAATCGGCGGCATTATTGAGCGAATGGCGGGAAACGCTGCCGGCGCGTGCAATGGCGCGCCGGATTGTACGCAAAAGCGGCGCCGTTCAGCGCGTCGCGCGGCGGTCGCTGCGCGGGCTCACGCCGAAACGCGAGCGATACGTGCGCGAGAAATGCGACGGCGATTCGAAGCCGCACGCAACGCACACCGACGTGATGCTCATGTCGGTCTGCTGCAGCAGCTCGCGTGCGCGATCGAGGCGCAGGTTCAGGTAGAAGCGCGTCGGCGTGTCGTTCAGCGTCGCGCTGAACAGCCGTTCGAGCTGGCGCCGCGTGATCGCCACGTCCTGCGCGAGCGCATCGGAGCCGAGCGGGGTTTCCATGTGCCGCTGCATCGTGTCGATCACCTGGATCAGCTTGCGGTTGTGCACGCCATAGCGCGCGGCGATCTCGAGCCGCTGGCTGTCCGAGCGCTGCCGGATGCGGCTCACGACGAACTGTTCGGAGATGGCCGCCGCGAGATCGGCGCCATGCCGCCGGCCGATCAGGTCGAGCATCATGTCGATCGACGCGGTGCCGCCCGCGCAGGTGATGCGCCGGTCGTCGATCTCGAACAGTTCCTGCGTCGCGTTCAGGCCCGGGTAGCGCTCGCGGAACGCGGCGAGCGCTTCCCAGTGCAGTGTGAGCGTTTGCGAGGCGTCGAACAGCCCGGCTTCCGCGAGCACGAAGCTGCCGGTGTCGATGCCGCCGAGCGTCGCGCCGTGCCGGTTCTGGCGGCGCAGCCAGTCGGCGAGCGCGCGGTCGTAGCACACGAGCGGATCGAAGCCGGCGACGACGAACACCGTCTCGACCTGCGCGACGTCCGCGTACGCGGCTTCGGCCGCGACCGGAATGCCGTTGCTCGCGGCGACGGGCGTGCCGTCCGCGCTGATCACGTGCCAGCGGTACAGCTCGGTGCGAAAGCGGTTCGCGACGCGCAGCGGTTCGACCGCCGACATGAAGCCGAGCGCGGAGAAGCCGGGCAGCAACAGGAAGTGGAAATCCTCTGGCATCGGGGCGTGGGGTGGAAGCGGGTGGTCGTCACGTACTGCGCGGCGCGGCGAGCGGGCAGGCCCGCGCGCACAGCGCCCGGCTCACGGGAGCCGAACGTTCAACGCACGATTATCGCGGTTTTTGCCGGCGCTCAGCGCGTTTTTGCGCCGCGCACCGTCCGGCGCGCCGTCGTCGAAGGCAGTTCGCCGAACTGGGCCTTGTACGCGTTCGCAAAATGCCCGAGGTGGATGAAGCCCCAGCGCGCGGCCGCCTCGCTGATCGGCAGGTCCGACTGCCGCGTATCGAGCAGCAGGCGTCGCACCTGCGCGAGGCGCAGCGAGCGCGTGTAGTTCAGCGGACCGGTCTGCACGACCGACTGGAAGCTGTTCTGCATCGTGCGCCGGCTCACGCGCAGCTGCGTGCACAGGCTCAGGATGTCGACGGGCGCTTCCGGGTGCCCGATCACGTAGTCGTGCACGCGCCGGACGATGTCGGCGTGGCACGCATGCGTGAGGCGGTGCGGCGGCTCGGGCATCCGGTAGGTCAGGAGATCGACGAGCACGTTGGCGACCTCGCCGCGCAACTCGGACTGCGCACGCGCCGCGTCGAACGTAGCGGGGGCCGACAGCACGCGTTCGAGCAGTGTCGCGAACTGCAGGCTCGCGCGTTCGCGTGCGGCGACCGGCACGTCGACGACGCCGCGCCGCAGCGCGCGCTCGTCGACCCGGACGTCGGCGGCATCCTCGATCTGCTGCATCAGCTCGGCGTCGACGACCACGCCGATCAGCGACATGTCGTCGGGTGAATGCAGTTCGAAAGGCGAGCCGCCGCGCGCCATCACGATCGTGCCGCGCTCGATACGCGCATCGCCGAAGGCGAAGGCGCCCGAGCCGGTGAGCGGCATTCCGAATACCGTATGGCCAGCCGGCAGGCGCCCGCGCTGGATGACGCGCACGTTCGCCGCTTCCTGGAACAACTGCACGCCGTCGAGCTCCACGTGCTTGACCGTGCTGCGATACGAGCCGCAGCCGATCTGGTCGTAACGCTGATCCCATCCACGCAGCGCTTCGGCATGCCGGTCTGCGTCGTCGAACATCTGGTGAAACACGAGCACGGCGCCTCCGGCGATCGTTCGGACCGCGCAAGATTAAACCGACCGGGCGGTCGGTGCAATACGGATCAGCGCTAGTCCGGCAGGGGTTCTGGCGGGGTCGGATGGGGCGCGCCGCAGGTGGCTTTCAGGCGGTTTTCCAATATCCCGAATCGGCACGCACGCGTTGCCGGTCCGGGTGCTGAACCGATTTATTGTCGAACTACAGTCGCCCCACATCACCTGAATCCCAACTGGAGGCGACATGAGAACAAGGCGACGCACCGCGGCTTTCGCGGCGACGCTGGCGTTCGCGGCGGCGTGGGCCGGCAGCGCGGACGCGACGGAAAAGCCCGAGGAACTGGTCGTGCAGAAGATGCCGCCGTGGCATCCGCATGCGGTGTACGTCGTCGACATCGCGATGCCGACGATGACCGACGGGCGCATCTTCGTGTACGACGCCGACGCGAAGAAGCTGCTCGGCCAGATCGACGGCGGCTTCGCGCCCGGCCTCGCGATCTCGCCCGACCACAGGACGAGCTTCATCGCGACGACCTATTTCTCGCGCGGCTCGCACGGCACGCGCACCGACGTCGTCGAGATGACCGACAACACGACACTCGATCACACCGGAGAAATCGTGATTCCGGCCAAGCACGGGCAGCACGTGCCGTCGCCGTACAACACCGCGTTCAGCGCGGACGGCAAGCGGCTGTACGTCGCGAACATCACGCCGGCCGCGTCGGTGACGGTGATCGACGCGGTGTCGAAGCAGGTGCTGTCCGAGATCGACACCGCGGCATGCGTGCTTGCGTATCCGTCGGGGAGCGACCGCTTCACCGCGCTGTGCGAAAGCGGCAAGGCGCTCACGGTCACGCTCGACGCGAACGGCAAGGAGGTGAAGCGCACGATGTCCGATGCATTCATCGACGTCGACAACGATCCGGCTTTCATCAACGCGTCGCGCTACCAGGGCGGCTATCTGTTCACGACGTATCACGGCAACGTGCGCAGCGTCGATTTCGGCGGCGCCAGGCCCGCGTTCGGCAAGTCGTGGTCGTTGCTGACCGATGCCGAGCGCGCCGAAGGCTGGCGCCCGGGCGGCATGCAGCAGACGGCCGTGCAGGTCAGGCAGAACCGTTATTACGTGCTGATGCACAAGGGTGGCGACGGCACGCACAAGGATCCCGGCACGCAGGTGTGGATCTACGACCTGAAGACGAAACAGCGCGTCGCGCGCTGGGATCTCGCGCAGCAGAAGGTCGATCCGCTCGTGTCGATCCAGGTCAGCGAGGACGACAAGCCGCTGTTCTACGGGCTGACGGGTACGTCGGACCTCGTCGTGATGGACGCGCACAGCGGCAAGCTGCAGCACGTCGAGAAGCAGATCGGCAGTACGTCGACGCTGCTCGTGAACCCGTGAGGCCGCGATGACGCTCGATCCCGTACTCGGCACCACCGCGCAGGCCGGCGCTGCCGTCGTCGTGTTGCTCGGCGCCTTCGCGAAGATGCGCCGGCCGGCCGCGTTCCGGCAGGCGCTCGCCGGCTATCGCCTGCTGCCCGATGCGCTCACCGCGCCCGCCGCGTTAGCGATTCCGCTCGCAGAAGCCGTCTGCGCCGCGGCGCTGCTGTTTCCCGATACACGCGCGGCCGGCGCGCTCGGCCTGATCGCATTGCTGCTCGTGTTCGCGGCCGGCATGACGATCAACATCCTGCGCGGCCACACCGACATCGACTGCGGCTGTTCCGGCTTCGCCGCAGCGGCCGCGCGCACGGATGCGCCGCGCGGCATCGGCTGGCTGCATGTCGCGCGCGTGCTGCTGCTCGTCGTGCTGGCCGCGACCGCGCTCGTCGAGCCGGGCAGCCGCGCGGTCGTGTGGTTCGACTACCTGACGCTGTTCTCTTCCGTGCTGCTGATCGTCTGCGCGCTGCTCACCGTCGACGTGCTGCTCGCCAACGTACCGCGCCTTTCACACCTGAGGAATTCATGATGCAAACCGCTCTCACCGTTTCCACCGCCTTGCTGTGGGTCGCCGTGCTCGCGCTCGGCGCAATCTGCCTCGCGCTCGTGCGCCAGATCGGCATCCTGTACGAACGCATCATGCCGGCCGGCGCATTGATGATCGACAAGGGGCCGGCGGTCGGCGCGATCGCGCCCGCCTTCGAGCTGACCGACATTCGCGGCTCGCAGGTGAAGGTCGGCGGCATCGATGCAGCGGGCAAGGCGACGCTGCTGTTCTTCCTGTCGCCGACGTGCCCGGTCTGCAAGAAGCTGCTGCCGCTGTTGCCGTCGCTGCAGGCGAGCGAGTCGACGCCGGTGAACATCGTGCTCGCGAGCGACGGCGATCCCGACGAACACACGCGCTTCGCGCAGAAGCACGACCTCGCGCGCTTCCCGTACGTGCTGTCGCAGGAGCTCGGCCTCGCGTACCAGATCGGCAAGCTGCCGTACGCGGTGCTGCTCGACGACACCGGCACCGTGCGCGCGAAGGGGCTCGTCAATACGCGCGAGCATCTCGAGAGCCTGTTCGAAGCGAAAGAGCGTGGCGTCGCATCGCTGCAGCAGTTCGTGCACGGCGATCACGACCACGAAGGCCATCAAGAGCACGCGCAGCACGCGTGAGCGGCCGACCTTCCTTCAACGTCAACGGAGAACAACGGAATGGGCCTGTTTGATTCATGGTTCGAGCGGTCGGCGCGCGGCGTCGCGCAGCATAGTTCGCGGCGCAGCGCGATGGCGAAGCTCGGCAAGGTGCTGGTGGGATCGGCGATGCTGCCGCTGTTGCCCGTCGATCGCACCGCGTATGCGGCCGACGCGGCCTCGGGTGTATCGGCGGCGTCGGGTGCCGCCGCATCGGGCGCGAGCGACGATCCGATGAGCTGCGACTACTGGAAATACTGCGCGATCGACGGCTGGCTGTGCAGCTGCTGCGGCGGGACGTCGAGCAGCTGCCCGCCGGGCACCACACCTTCGCCGATCACGTGGATCGGCACCTGCCGCAATCCGCACGACGGTTCGGACTACATCGTGTCGTACAACGACTGCTGCGGCAAGACGTCGTGCGGCAAGTGCTTCTGCAACCGCAACGAGCGCGAGAAGCCGCTGTACAAGCTGTCGCTGAACAACGACATCAACTGGTGCATGGCGAACGGTAATTCGAATTACCACTGTTCGGTTTCGGTCCTGCTGGGAGCGGCAAAACAATGAAAGTGAAGCAAGCTGGAAAGATCGTGGCCGCGTGCGTGGCGGCTGCCGCCGGGTTTCTGATGCTGCCGGGCGAGGCCGGTGCGCAGCAGGCCGTTCATTACCCGGCGGGCAAGAGCCTGTTCGACGCGCAGTGCGCGGTGTGCCACCAGGCGGGCGGCAAGGGGCAGGACGGCCTCGCGCCGCCGCTGACCGAGTATCCGGGCAAGTACGCGACGGCCGACGCGGGCCGCGCGCAACTCGTCGCGACGCTGTTGCACGGGATGTTCGGCGAGATCGAGGTGCACGACAAGCGCTACAACTTCAAGATGCCGTCGTTCGCGAGCGCGAGCGATGACGACATCGCGAACGTGCTGAACTACGTCGTGTTCGATCTCAACGACCGGCACGGTAGCGCGAAGCCGTTCACGGCAGCCGACATTCGCGCGGCGCGGGCGAAGGAGATGGACGGCACGGCCGTTCACGCGCAGCGTGCGATCGTGACGAAGGGGCTGGGGCTGTGAATGCGGCCGGCATTCGGCGTCGTGACCGGCGTACGGCGGCGTTGCGGATCGGCTCGTTCGTGACACGCCGTCTGTCTTCGGCGCTGGTGGTTGCTGTCGCGACATGTGCGATTGCAGCTCCCGTGCATGCCGACGGCGCGGCCGACGCGACGCTCGCGCGGCAGCACTGGGTCCTCAACTGCATGGGCTGCCACACGGCGACGGGCGGCGGCATTCCGGGCAAGGTGCCGCCGCTCGCGAACTCGCTCGGCTATTTCACGCATCTGCCGGCCGGGCGCGAATACGTGATGCGCGTGCCCGGCGCGTCGAACTCGGCGCTGTCGGACCGGGATCTCGCCGACGTACTGAACTGGGTGCTCACGACGATGAATCGCGATGCGCTGCCGCGCGATTTCAAACCTTATACGGCTGACGAAATCGCCGCGCGTCGACGGCCTGCGTTTTCCGATGTCGCGACGGTGCGTGCGAGGCTCGTGCGCGAATTGCACGAGCGCGGGATCGATGGCGTGTCCGAGCGCTACTGATTAGCGACGACGGGGCGACGCAGCATGTCGCGGCGCTTCGGTCGCGCACACCGGATTGGCAGCGTGCGGGTTCCGCGCTACGCTCGTCGTCATTGGGCGGCGCATGCGCCAGGCGGATCGAACGGAGGTTCAAATGGCAATCGAATACTTCGCAGAAAGCAACCCCGTCACGCGAAACCTGCCTCGATCGTTGGCGACCAAAGCCGGCGATCTGGTATTCGTATCCGGTCAGGTGGCGAGAAACGAAGACGGCAGCATCGTCGCCGGCGGGATCGAAGCGCAGACGCGTCAGACGTTGAAGAACGTCGCACACGTGCTCGCGCTGGCAGGATGCACGCTCGGCGACGTCGTGAAAACCACCGTCTGGCTCGAAGACGCGCGCGACTTCGCCGAGTTCAATCGCGTCTATGCGGAGTTCTTCCCCGAGAACAAGCCGTCACGCTCGACGTTGCAGGCGACGAACATGGTTGGCACCAGGATCGAGATCGAGGCGATCGCGTGCAAGCCCTGAGTGCCATCGCGCCACGTCGATGCGGCCGCGTGCCGCTTCAGTGCGGCGGCGACAGCCGTTTGAAGCGGCTCCACAGCGTCTTCAACGTCTGGTGATCGGCCGCGGCACGCGCGGCCAGAAAGCCGCGCGCAAAGCCCGCGCCCGGCGCGGCGTCGGGTGCCGTGCGAGGCAGCGCCTTCAGAAACTGCTCCGCGACCACGGCATCGTTACGCCAGCCCAGATCGTCCTGAAGTTCGGACAACGCGTCGACATACGTGCGGACGGCTTGCTTGCGGCACAGCGACGCGAAAAATTCGGTGGCGTACCGGACTTTCTTCGCCGCGATGCGCGCACGGTGACGCCGGCGATCGTCGAGATCGGCCAGCCTTTTGCCGCGTTTGATCAGTTTCCGGTGCCGGCGACGCAGAACCTCGTGAGCAAACGGACTCGCCGGCTGCATGATGGCATCGCGCCGTTCGTCAGGCATCCCGTCCCGCCAGCCCTTTCGGTTCACCCATGACGCGAGCTGTAACGCGAGCCGCGTGTAGCGAACCGATCCGACTGCGGAAGCCGCGCGCTGGCGATTGAGGGCGGCAATGCGCTTGCAGGCGTTGCGCACTGGACGGATCTCGTCCGGATTGCCGTTCGTGCCGGCATGGTCGAGCGTCGCTCCGGCAAGCACTTCCCAGTCGCGCGCGGCGCCGAGCTCGCCGGCGATCCAGCGCAACTCGTCGTCAAGGCCGGGATACGCGGGAATCACATTCGCAAACAGGTCGAGCGCCGAACGCAGGCGACGCAGCCCCACCCGCATCTGATGCACGCTCGACGGATCATGACCGGACTCGACACCGCGTTCGTTGGCACGGATCTGGTCCAGGCAGTTGCGCACGATCCGGCAGAACGCGTCTTCGATCGAATCGCGCTTTTTCAGCCGCACCGGTCGCGCCTTGACGGCCGGCTGGTGCTCGGCGACGAGCAGCCCGTACCCGAGATCGGCCTTGCTCTCGTGATCGATGCGCAATGGCGCGATGTCGAGCAATTCCAGTGCGATGCCGTACAGGTTTTCGGGGCGGCCGTGCTTCAGTTCCAGTTCGATCGCGGCGATCGGGACCGACTTCGAATCCGCGTCGACCGTCCCCTTGTCGAGCGCGACCTCGACTTCATCGCCGGAAGGCAGGCGCAGCGGTAGAACCCGCCGCTTGATCCGCGTGACGAACACGGGCTGAAGATCCGGCGCCGTGGCCTGGTCGCGAACCAGACGGCCGCACTCGGTGTCGTCGGGGAGCGTGTCCCGCAGCCGTGTCAGATCGGGGACGTCGCCGTCGACGGGCGTCTCGAATTCGTCCCGCTCGAACAGGCCGGCCCGGGCCGATCCTTCCAGTTTCAATGTCTGGATCCTGCGATTGCCTGCCGCACGCACCCGCAGGGAAGCCGCGCACCGGTGAAATGCGAGCGTGGCAGTGTCGAAGTACGTGCTCGTCAGCTGTTGAGTCGCACCGGCGCCGTTGGACTGCGCAAGCAACGGCGCGTGGCGCAACTTGTCGAGGTTCTTTGCGGAAACCCGCAGCTTCAGCTCTCGTTCCATACCGCCTCCGATATGTTGCCGACCATCAGTCCCCCGCCGATCCCCGGGAGTCTTCCCAGTCGTGCCACTCGATTCGATGCATGTCCACATAACGGCTTACCGCTGCGCCGATCGTCGGAAAGAAGTTGTCGTCGCCGAACATGCTGTACATGCCGTAATGTTTGAGGCTGTCCTTGACGGGGCCTTTCAGCTCCGCGAAGACCAGCTTGACCTGCCGCGCGGCAAGTTCAAGATGCAGCCGTTCGAGGACATCGGCAGCCGTGAGGTCGATGTCGGTCACGGGCTCCGCCGCGATGACGATCCAGCGTGCCGGCTCCGGCGATTCATCGACCGCGCGCAACACGCGTTCCCGAAAGATTTCGCCGTTCGCGAAAAAGAGCGGCGCATCCCAGCGCAGCAGCACGAGCCCGGGCACGCGCCGCGCGTCCGGATGGCGCGACACGTCGTGATAGCCCTTCCTGCCGTCGACCCGCCCGAGCACGGCGTCGTAAGGCCGCCACGCGCGCCATAGAAACGACAGCACGGTGAGCAGCAGCGCCAGCGCAATGCCGTTCACGACCCCGACGGCTGCGACGCCGACGAAACATGCCACCGCCTGCACGAACTCGCTTTTGCGGAGCCGATAAAGCCGCACGACGCCGCGCACCTCGATCATGTTCACGCACGCCGCGATCACGACGGCGGCCAGCACGGATTGTGGCGTGTGCGCAAGCGCGCGCGGCGCGAACAGCAGCAGTGCGGCAACAACGGCGGCAGCCACCACGCCCGTTGCCTGCGTCTTCGCGCCCGCGGCTTCGGCGACGGGTGTGCGTGAGCCGCTCGCGCTCACCGCGAACCCTTGCAGCAGGCCTGCGGCGAGGTTCGACAGCCCGAGCGCGATGCATTCGTGATTCCGGTCCACGCTGGTGTCGTTGCGCAGTTCGTAGGTGCGGGACAGCACGCTGATATCCGTGAACGAAACGAGCGCGATCGCCGCTGCGCTGCCCGCGAGATGCAGCCAGCCGTCGAGGCTCACGTCGGGGATGCGCGGCACCGGCAGGCCTTGCGGGACCGCACCGACGGTTGCAACACCGGCGCGCGTCGACAGGTCGAACCACATTACCACTGCGGTCGCGCCCGCCACGGCGAGCAGTACACCCGGCAACTTGGGCCAGAGCCGTTTGCACGCGAGTATCAGCGCGAGCGCGGCGACACCGAGTGCGAACGACGTTGCGTTCACCTTCGATGCCGCGATGCCGGCGGCCACGTCGTGCACCTGCTCGATGAACGATTCGCCGCTGCCCTTGTAGCCGAGGAGCTTGGGCAATTGTCCGATGCTGATCGTCAGCATGATACCGTTCAGAAAACCGTACCGGATGGGCAGCGACAGCAACTCGGTGACGAATCCGAGCCTGAGCACCCCGACCGCGATGCAGATCGCGCCCGCGAGTATCGCGAGCGCGCCGGCAAGGGCCAGCGCATGCGCGGCATCGCCGTGAGCAAGCGGCGTGATGCTTGCGGCGATCAGTGCGACCAGCGCGGAGTCGGGGCCGAGCACGAGGATGCGGCTGGGGCCGAAGAGCGCATACGCGAGCATCGCGGCAAGCGACGCATAAAGCCCGTTGACGGCGGGCAGGCCGGCTGCGTTCGCGTACGCCATGCCGGCGGGCACGAGCACGGCACTGAGCGTGACGCCGGCAAGCAGATCGTGCGGCAGCCAATGCAATCGATACGTGCGCGCCGCGGCGAGTCCGTTGATCCACTGCAGCAGGCCGGCATCGGGCTTGCGGGGCGGGCGGGCCGTGTGCTGGCGGGCACGGCTTTTGATGTTCATCGCAGGACGTCAGGGAACCCGGGCGGAATCGTTCGTTACGTCCGCCGGTATCGTTAAAGATTATGTTCCCGTGCCCTCGGAGCGCAAGCCCGGTTTCACGATGTTGCGTTTCGGCGCGCCGGCCTGACTGTCCGGCTACTTCGCCGAACGCCGGTCCGATCCCGGCTGGCGATGGCCGAAGTGATCGGCGGTGCGGGTGAATCGCCGGCGGGAGAGGCATCGTCCCGCCGTTGTCCGCTCCTCTACTCGGTCGCGCGATCGCTCGCCTCGCCGAACGAAGCCCGAACTTCGTCCACCGTCCGGGCGGGCGCCTGCAGATGCGGGAAGTGGCCCAGTTCCGGAAGAATCGAAATTTTCACACCGTTTCGGTCCGCGTACTCGATGCCCATTTCCTTCTTGATATAGATGTCCTTCCCGCCCCACACGACCTTAACGGGGACTTTCAGCTTTGCCATGTTGGCTTCGAAGTAGTCCTGATCCCGGGTGAAGCTTGCGTAGTAGTGGAAAAAGGCGTCTGCCGCGGTCAAGTCACCGTCCCATCCCTTCGCCACGTCGTTCATGAATTCCTCGGGCAACGTGTAGCGCTCCGCATCCTCCATGCCCCGGAAGAACGTGTTTGCGAGGATTTCGTCGCGATTCCTGTTCATGGCGGCGCGCACGATATCCGACGAAGGCTTCGACTTCAGGCCTTGCAGGCTTTCGTACATATATTGCGGCCGGTTGAACGGGGCAAAGTCGCCAACGATGATTTCCCGCGCGATATCCGGTTGTTCCAACGCTGCCAGCAGCGCCGGAAGCGCACCGATATCCGTCGCATAAATCAACAGTCTCGAACCATCGATGCCCGACGTACGGATGTAGTCTCTCAGCACACGGGCATAGTCGCTCGGCGCGTACGAAAAGCGATCTGCGCGCGGACGCGACGATTGCCCGTAGCCTGGCCAGTCGAACGCATGTACCTCGTAGTCGGTGGACAGTGATTCGGCAATCGGCTTCCACGCATACATCGTCTCGGGGAAGCCGTGCAGGAACAGCACGATGCCCTTCGATCGTGCGGGGCGGTAGACCATGCGGCGCAGCGTGATGTCGGCATTGACCTGCACGTCGCCGACGTCGACCGTGGGTTCCGGCGACGATGGCGCCGGCACGGTCGGGCACGTTGAAGAACCCGCAGCGGCGGCGGGAGAGGCGGGCGTTTTCGTTACGGGTTGAGTCATGATCGAGGATCTCGTTCGGTGCGACATCGCGCGCGACACGTTGCGCTTCGCTGTTTCGAAAGGTTGCGGAGTGCAGGGGTTTCTACTGTGCCGCCGGAGAATTCAAGAGCTTGCTCAATGGCTTGAGCGGGCCGATCGGCAGCAGCATGAACGTCATGAGGTGAGCCTTCCCCAACGGGAGTCGTTCCAGCATTTCATGCGCTTCACCCGTGTCCGTCACGTTCAGGACGAACGCCACCCCGGGCCGGTCCTGCAGGGAATACCACTGATCGATCTTGCCCGCGAGATACAGCTGTGTCGTCTCGCGGACTTCGGTCGGAAGAATCGTCTGGACCTGCTGCATGTCCGTGCCCGGAGGAAACGTGCCGATCGCCAGTATCTTCGTGGTGGGCGTGGTCGGCAACGCAGCGGAATGTGCCATGGAGACTCCTGTGCAAGCGAGCAGCAAGCATGCTGCCGTCAAATCAAGAAGAGCGCGTTTCATCCTGCGGCCCCGGGCCCGGTGGCGGGACGGCAGCCGCATTGAGCGCAGCGGCTTCCCATTCCGACAGATAACACGCGCGAAAGCGCTCGTCCACGCGCTCGCGCATCAATTGCGAGAACAGTAGTGCGGCATCGAGCGGTCGATGATTGATGACGACGGAATCCGTATCGCCTTGCGCGTTCATATGGGCGACGACCACCGTCTCGATCGGCACGCCATTGATACGTGAACGATAGGATTCCAGATAAAGATCGTTGCCGATCATGCCTTTGTAAGCATGCTGCTGGAACTCGTAGAGCGAGACCGCGTGCTTGATCACAGAGAGAATGTCGGCTCGTCCGTCGATCGGGCGCTTCAGAACGGTGGCTTCCAGCGTCGCGTTTTCGGCGAGGCGCGCCAGCCACCGCGGCGGACCGTCGGCGGGTGCCATCATCGGGGCCGTGTCGTTGAATTTCATGGCGGTTACTCCTTGCACGCGTTGCGCGTGACACCTGCGGTTGCGGCATCGAGCGCTGCCGCGAGCGCAACGCGTGCCTTTTCCCGGCGCCGTCGAGCAAGGCGCTCGGCGCCCGCGTCGCGCTCCGGTTCGCCCGCGAGCAGCGCGTGGATATCGGGCAGCGTCCAGATCGCGCCGCGCGTTCCCCACGCACCGTCCGGTATCTCGGTCGGAAAGATCCAGACGCGCGGTGCGACATCGTCGAACGGCCGGCCTTCCGCGCGTGCCACGGCTTCCGTGACGCGTCGGACGAGCGAGCGGCGCGATTCGTCGGTGTATTGCCCTTCGGGAACCGAAGGAATGATCCGGTAGCGCACCGTATCGGTACGTTCGCCGCCGATGTAGATCGCGGCCGGCCGGTGCAGATGGAATACGGTCACGCGCTGAGCGACCGGGTTCGCGGGATCGTACCCTTCTGCCTCGATGAGGAGATCGGTCAGTTCCCTTACGAGGCGGGCTTCAGCGTCCGGCGTCAGTGCGTGGTCGGGCCACATCGCGTCGATCATCGGCATGGGATGCTCCTGTTTTCGGTTGATCGGATGGCGCCATCGTCGCGGTTTACGTGCGCGCAGGAAAGTGGCAGCATCGCCACTATTCAAGGAAATTCGGACACGCAATGGCGATCATCCGCATCTGGGTCTATGACGGAATCCTGGCGTCCGGCGTCGCGGGCCCGGTCGATGTCTTCAGCGCTGCAAATCAGTTCCATGCGCGCCGGGCGGGACCGGGCGCGCCGTCCGCGCCGTTGTTCACATGGCGCGTGGAGTCGCTCGACGGGCAACCCGTGAAGGCGGCGTCAGGTCAGATCATTCCGGTCGACGGCAAGATCGACCCGCGCAAACGAGCCGACGCCGTGCTGCTGACGGCACCTTTCTTTTCGCGAATCGACGAGTTCCTCGGGCATCGCGAGCAGTTGAGCGAACTGACTTCCGCACTGCGGCGTCAACACAAGGCAGGCGCGATGCTCGCCGCGTATTGCACGGCGAATTACCTGCTTGCCGAGGCGGGCCTGCTGGATGGCCGCGTCGCGACGACGCACTGGGCGAGAGCGGCGGATTTCGCGCGCCGCTATCCGCGTGTCGAAGTCCGCGCGAACGAGCTGCTGCTCGCGCAAGACGGGATCATCTCGGGCGGCTCCGTCACGTCCTATCTGAACCTCGCCGTGCATCTCGTCGAAGCCTGCGCCGGCGGAGAACTCGCGACGATGACCGCGAAGGCGCTGTTGATCGACATGAACCGGACGTCGCAGGCGTCCTTTGCCACGCTTCTCGACGAACACGGCCATACCGACACGCTCGTGGCGCGCGCTCAGCAGCGGATGGAAGCGACATTGCAGCAAGGATTCCGGCTCGGCGATCTGGCGGCATCGCTTGCCGTCAGCGAACGTACGCTCAATCGTCGCTTCAAGGAAGCGGTCGGCCTCGCGCCGTTGACGTATCTGCAGAATCTGCGGGTCGAGGTCGCGAAACGTCTGCTGGAAACACGGCCGATCGGGCTCGAGGACGTGAGTCAGCGCGTCGGTTACAGCGATGTCAGTACGTTCCGGCAATTGTTCAAGCGCAAGACGGGGTTGTCGCCGAGCGAGTATCAAGTGCAGTTCTCGCGTGCGGCGGCCAAGAGCGTGCAAGCCGAGCCACGCGATCGGCGCGATTGAGCGTCGCGACGTCGCGTTGCCGCTCGCGTCAGGTCAGGGCCGCTCCGGTCGCCGCTTTTCTTTGTATCCCGAAGTATCTGCAACAGACGCGGATACGTACGCATACACATCGCCGACTTTCCGACAAGAACGGGATACGTTCGCCTGCTCCAATGCGCCTGTCGCGAGCGGAGTGCCGCACCGCGCATTGTCCAAGGAGTGTGTCATGAAAGTCGTCAAGGCCGCCGCTGTCCAGTTCAGCCCGGTGCTCTACAGTCGTGAAGCCACCGTCGCCAAGGTCGTGGAGAAGATCCACGACCTTGGCCGGCAAGGTGTGCAATTCGCCACTTTTCCCGAAACGGTCGTCCCCTATTACCCGTATTTCGCGGCCGTGCAGACGGGCATCGAACTGCTGTCCGGTACCGAGCATCTTCGGCTGCTGGAACAGGCCGTCACCGTGCCGTCTGCCGCGACCGATGCGATCGGCGAGGCAGCACGCAGGGCCGGCATGGTCGTGTCCATCGGCGTCAACGAGCGCGACGGCGGCACGCTGTACAACGCGCAGTTGCTGTTCGACGCGGACGGGCAACTGATCCAGCGCCGTCGCAAGATCACGCCGACGCACTTCGAGCGCATGGTTTGGGGGCAGGGCGACGGATCGGGGCTGCGCGCGGTCGACAGCGCCGTCGGCCGTATCGGGCAGCTCGCGTGTTTCGAGCACAACAATCCGCTCGCGCGCTACGCGATGATCGCCGACGGCGAGCAGATTCATTCGGCGATGTATCCGGGTTCGGCCTTCGGGGAAGGCTTCGCGCAGCGCATGGAGATCAACATCCGGCAGCATGCGCTCGAGTCCGGCGCGTTCGTCGTCAATGCAACGGCGTGGCTGGATGCCGACCAGCAGGCGCAAATCATGAAGGACACCGGTTGCGCGATCGGGCCGATCTCGGGCGGCTGCTTCACGACGATCGTGTCGCCCGACGGCATGTTGATGGCCGAGCCGCTTCGATCGGGCGAGGGCGAGGTCATCGTCGATCTGGACTTCTCGCTGATCGACCGTCGCAAGATGCTGATGGATGCGGCCGGTCACTATAACCGCTCGGAATTGCTGAGCCTGATGATCGACCGTACGCCGACCGCGCATGTTCACGAACGCGCCGCGCAGCCGGTGGCCGGATATGAAGTGGGCGTGGACGATTGGCGTGCCGCGGCTGCGTGATGCGCAGGCTTGCCCGGCCGTTACTGAACATTCGGCTTGCCGATCCGGTCCGGCAGTCGCAGTATGGATCGCCGCATGACCGCACATTTTTTGATCGCAATATGTGCATATGCATATAAAGGTGTGACGAAATCTTTCCTTGAAAGGTGTGTGATATGAAAACGAACGCTGCCGATGATCGGCCACTCCTGATCTCGGGCGCCGAAAGCATGACTGCCGGCGCCGGTCGCAACGTGACGACGTCATTGTCGCGCCGACGCTTTGTCGGTATCGCGGCCGCCGCACTGGCGGCCGGCTCGCTGAGCCGCCTGGCGCTCGCGCAGACCAGCCCGGCAATCGGCACCGCGGAACCCGCACGCGGCGACAAATCGGCGATTCGGCCATTCCGGGTGCATGTGCCCGACTCGCAGCTCGCCGACATGCGGCACCGCATCAACGCGACGCGTTGGCCGGACCGCGAGACCGTGGCCGACGAGTCGCAGGGCATTCAGCTTGCGACCATTCAGGCGCTCGCACGGTATTGGGCGAGCGACTACGACTGGCGCAAGTGCGAAGCGACGCTGAATGCGTACCCGCAATTCGTGACCGAAATCGATGGCCTCGACATCCATTTCATCCATGTGCGATCGAAGCACGAGAATGCGATGCCGTTGATCGTGACCCACGGCTGGCCCGGCTCCATCATCGAGCAGTTCAAGATCATCGCGCCGCTCGTCGATCCGACTGCGTACGGCGCGCCAGCGTCGGATGCGTTCCATCTCGTGATTCCGTCGCTGCCCGGCTATGGCTTTTCGGCGCGACCCACGACGACGGGATGGGGGCCGGAGCGCACGGCGCGCGCATGGGTGACGCTGATGAAACGGCTCGGCTACGCGCGCTTTGCTTCGCAGGGCGGGGACCTCGGCGGCATCGTCACGAACATCATGGCGAAACAGGCGCCGCCTGAGCTGATGGGCATTCATGTGAATTTCCCGGCGTCCGTGCCGGCGGAAATTCTGAAGTCGCTGACGGCCGGCGATCCCGCACCTGCCGGCTTGTCGGACGAGGAGCGGCACGCATATGAACAGCTGAGCGCCAATTTCAAGAGGAAGCGCGGTTACGCGATCGAAATGGGTACGCGCCCGCAGACGTTGTACGGACTCGCCGATTCGCCCGTCGCGCTGGCTTCGTGGCTGCTCGACCACGGGGACGGTTACGGCCAGCCGGCGGCGGCGCTGAGCGCGGCCGTGCAGGGTCGCCCGGTCAACGGCCACTCGGCCGGCGCGCTGACACGGGACGACGTGCTCGACGACATCACGCTCTACTGGCTGACGAACACGGGCGTCTCGGCGGCGCGTTTCTACTGGGAATCGCATGCGAACTTCTTCCTTGCGGCCGACGTCGGCGTGCCGGCGGCGGTGAGCGCGTTTCCGGGGGAAAACTACCAGGCGCCGCGGAGCTGGACCGAGAGGGCTTATCACAAGCTGATTTACTTCAACAAACCGGCAACAGGCGGGCACTTCGCGGCATGGGAAGAACCGATGATCTTCGCGAATGAAGTGCGTGCGGGGTTGAGACCGCTGCGTGCGTGATGTGCAACCGCCGAAATTTCCAACGAGCGGCAGCTTTCGTTAGAATCGTTCGACTATCAGAGAACAGCAGCGTTGCATGGGCGCAGCGGCATCGGCTCATGAACACCGCTCGCGCTCATCCCATGTCCTTTACCGGAGGCGAACGTGCCAGGATTACTTCCCGATGTCGACCGCGACGGGCTTCTCGAATACTCGGTGGTGTACACCGACCGGTCGATCAATCACATGTCGCAGCGCTTCCAGGGCGTGATGCGCGATATTTCCGCTGCGCTGAAGAAGGTCTACAACGCGAAGGCGGTCGCAATCGTCCCGGGCAGCGGGACGTTCGGCATGGAAGCCGTGGCCCGGCAGTTCGCGACGAACAGGAAGTGCCTCGTCATCCGCAACGGCTGGTTCAGCTTCCGCTGGTCGCAGATTTTCGACATGGGCAGCATTCCGTCCGAGTCGATCGTGCTGAAGGCGCGTCCGGTCGAAGCGGGCAGACAGGCCGCCTTCGCGCCGGCGCCGATCGATGAAGTCGTTGCGGCGATTCGCGAGCACAAGCCGGATCTGGTGTTCGCGCCGCACGTCGAAACCGCGTCGGGGATGATGCTGCCCGATGCGTATCTGCGTGCGGTCGCCGACGCCGTGCATGCGGTCGGCGGCATGTTCGTGCTCGATTGCATCGCGTCCGGCACGATCTGGGTCGACATGGAGGCGAGCGGTGTCGACGTGCTGATCAGCGCACCGCAAAAGGGCTGGAGCGCGTCGCCCGGCTGTGCGCTGGTGATGCTCGGTGCGCTCGCCCGCGAGCGCATCGATGCGACGACGAGCAGCAGTTTCGCGTGCGATCTGCGCAAGTGGCTGCAGATCATGGAAGCGTACGAAAACGGTGGGTTCGCGTATCACGCGACGATGCCCACGGACAGCCTCGCGACGCTGCGCGACGTGATCAAGGAAACGGACGCGTACGGCTTCGACAAGGTGAGGGCGGAGCAACTGGAGCTCGGCACGCGGATTCGTGCGTTGCTCGCGGAGAAGGGGTTCCGGAGTGTCGCGGCCGAAGGCTTCGAAGCACCGGGCGTCGTCGTCTGTTATACCGATGATGACGATATCCGGTCCGGCAAGAAATTCGCCGATGTCGGCATGCAGATCGCGGCCGGCGTGCCGTTGCAATGCGATGAGCCGGCGGATTTCAAGACTTTCCGCATCGGCTTGTTCGGTCTCGACAAGCTGAATGACGTCGATGCGGCGGTTGCGCGGTTCGCGAGTGCGCTGGAGCGGGTGCTGTAGCGCGTCACCGATCCAGGCGTGCGTTGCGGCGCATGACGTGACGAGATCGATCCGATCACGGGTCACGGATGCGCCGCGTTTTGCGAATGCCGCCGCGATTGAGCATCGGCCGATGAACGGATGGGCTTGAGTCGAAGTGGATATGCACCGGCTACGAGCGCTTGCGTGCGAATCCGATGTGTAAAAGGTTGGACTGAGTCAAACAGGCAGCGTCAGGTCGGCTGACTCGGTTCGGCTAGGAGCAGACGTTCGACATCGTTGTTCGAATCGAGGACAATGACCGCGATCCATCACAAAACGCCGCCAGCTAGACCACGGACATTGATTGATGTTGTTCGGTTCAAAATCTGAGTTTGCCATCGAAGCCATGATCGAACCTGATCTGGTCCCGCCTTCCGCCGTCTACGGGCGAATGCAAGTATGGTGCGCAAATACGTCGATAGGCGATTTTTCTAATCCGCGGTGTTCTTTGTATCCGGCATATCTCGGATTCAAACAACTCGTGGCAGCCCTTCCAAATATTTGGCGAAGTGATCTGGATGGTCTGAGCGAAGAACAGTTAATTGATCGTCTTGATCGGCTGCTGTATGGGGCTCAAGGCGATGAATTGCTTGAAGACGACGATCGAACCGTCTTCGAATGCAAGCGTGATTGGGAAAAATATGGTGCCTTCAATTTCTTGACAAATTGGGGTGAGCAATTCGACCAGGAAGACAAAACTTTCATTTTCTGCCCACCGACACAACCAGCGAAGATTCTTGTTCTGCGGCGCGGCTCCGATACGGTTCTGTCCTTGCATGCATCGATGCCCGCCACCGCCGACGCTATCGACAAGTTCCTCAGGTGGTTTGATGAGTCGTCAGCGCTGCTTGCCAACCAAAACTCAATCTAGCCGCTCACCTTGAATGGCCACTTTGGAGAAGGTCGAAAGTCCGCAACGGGTCGGGCGCGAGCATCCGCATCGGACAGCAGCCGGCCACAAGCGGTCGGCCGACCACGCAGTCGGAATGGGCGACAATCACGACGAGTTGAGCATATTCCGTGCGACCATGTCCAATGACCAAAGAAATGTTTGCCAGCGATTCGGTACAGAATAATGCATATGAACACTTTGGGAAGCTCTGAATTACGACGCATTTTGATGGCACTGGGGATCGTCCTGTTGACCGGTGTCTCTATGTACTACGCGACCGACGAGGTCGGGCAAGCAGATATTGATCGTCCATCGATTGAGCGAACAACCACCAAGACCGCTGGTGTTTGGCAGTCCACGACGCGTATGGTGCTCGCCCGCTACGGGCATACCGCAACCTTGCTACCCAATGGCAAGGTGCTGGTGGCTGGTGGTTTCGGTGGCCCCGGAGGCGGCGGTCTTCTGGCGGTGAGCGAGCTTTACGATCCCGCCCACCCAAAATGGTCCAAGGCGGGCGCCATGGTGCTTCCACGCCAAGCGCACAAAGCGGTCTTGTTGGCCGATGGCAATGTGTTGGTGGCCGGCGGGCTGGCCGCTGACTCAAATAACCTCTCTGCGACGCCTTCGGCTGAGGTCTATAGCCCTACCCGTGGCGTTTGGAATCGTGTCGGGAACATGGCGACGGGGCGATTGGGCCATACGATGACTGTCTTGAAGGACGGCCGCGTGCTTGTCACCGGCGGCCATCGCGCGGATGACGTGATGGATGACGACGCTTTTGCTTCGGCCGAGCTGTTCAATCCCACCGATGGCCAATGGGCAGTCACCGCCAGTATGAGTATTGGACGTCGGGGCCACACTGCCACGCTGTTGCCGAACGGCAAGGTGCTTGTGGTTGGCGGGAGAATGGCGGGGAGCAACGGCGACGCGACCGCCATGGCTGAACTCTTTGACCCCGTCAAAGGTACTTGGGTAGCGGTTGCCCCGATGAGGAACGCGCGTTACGGTCACTCCGCAACGCTTCTGCGAAGTGGGAAGGTACTCGTCGTGGGGGGCGAGGACGTCAAGAAAGCCGGCGACGACACCAAGAGGTTGGATGCCGCGATGGCGGAAGTCGTCAAGGAGAAAGGCTCGGACTTCACATCGACCGACTTGGCCATCGCGCTTGCCAAGGATCCCGGGCCTTATCGAAGCTTGGCCGAAATTTACGATCCAGTCACGAACCAGTGGTCGCCCGCGGGAAACCTGAACGCGGCGCGATCTGGGGCTCGCGCTGTGCTGTTGCCGAATGGAAACGTGCTTGTGGCACGAGGCGCTGATGACGAAAGCCTCGACCTTAATTCTTCAGAGATCTATGACGTAAAGACGGGTGTGTGGCGCCTGACGGCGCCCATGAACGACGGCGTGGGCATAGGGGCCACGCTTACCGTGCTGCCCGGTGGTGATGTGCTCGCTGCGGGCGGGGATCGAGGTTACGTCAAGTCCAAGCCGGGTCTTCGAGAGCGTTTGGCGCGAGGAATCTATCGGGCAGGCGATTTCAACGATAACAGCGCACTCTCCTCCGCAGAAATCCTGCGCTACTGATCACTTGATGCGACGCACCTCGCGAAACGCTGCGTTGGTCACGTTCATGTACAACCGATAAGCCACAGCAGAACCCGGAGCGGTGGGGAGGAGACTACGCTAACACGAACGACTGGTTCGGAGAAAAACGGGTGACCGCAGTGGGTCGGCGACAGTCGACCGCGTGGGGCGGTAGCCGGCCACCAGCTGACATTTGGCGTCTGAAGTCGAAATGCTGGCTTCTCGGCTATCTCCAGCCGCTCCTGATATGAGACCCTCCCGGACAAGCGCACGTCTGCTGCCGAGCAAGCGAGCAGACTATTTCCCCGCCGACAGATCCGGGAGAGACAGGAGACGAGGGCATTCGCCTCCAAGGAAGAGGCCGACTATCAAACTCAAACTCGACTACGTTGGCGCGTGTCGTTGCGAATACCCATCACGTAACGCGCATTGCGTGCCACGGACGGGTCTGGATCGGCGGCCAGCCGGGCAAGCAGGGCCGACGCCGTGCCATTGAATTCGGCGAGCGCCTGACAAACACGTACACGGGTCTGGACATCGGCTCGACCGTCCGAGATCGCTGCTTCAAAGCGCTCCACAATTTGCCTTGCGATCGCGGGGTCTTCCGCCAAATCGGCTAACGCATCGGCCGCCTCGACATCGTGAGTCCCGCCAAGAACCTGCTCGATCAGCAGGGGAATGGCGTCGCGTATCCCCCATCCGCCAAGCACCCGCGCAGCGCGATACCGCACGCGCTCCGCGGGGTCGAGGAGCGAGCCACGCAAGGTCTCCACCGCATCGGAACCACCGAGTTTCGCCAGCGCGAGCACGGCCCGTTCGCGTACTGCCGGATCGGGCTGTTGAAGCGCCGCGCCAAGTACGCTGGCGCCGCTGCCTACGGTTCTTCCCAGCGCCCAGTGCAGCGCACCTGCGACATTCGGCTCTTGCTCCTGGAGCAGTGCGTGGGCGATGAGTGCTGCAAGCGGGGCATCGCTGGACGCGGCGTCGAACGCAGCACGCTGTCTCTCAGGCGCATGCGTCGACTCCAGTCCTTTCAACAGATGCACGACCTCAAGCACTGCTGACCAATCATCGGGAGTGGTGGCGGACACAGAAGTCAGCCGGCAAAGCAACGCTTGCTCTGCGGCCAGCCGCTCGCGGCTGCGAACCATCAGCGCGTCAATGAGCACATCGGGGTGAGGCGCCTGTTGGCTGAGCGCCTGACGCACCTCGGCCAGCCCAAGGCCCAGCGAACGCAGGCTCTCCACCTGGAACAGGCGCAAGGCATCGGCTTGCGAATACTCGCGGTATCCCGCTTCCGTACGTCCCGATGGGCTGACCAGTCCGATCGCGTCGTAGTGCCGCAGCATGCGCGCGCTGACGCCGGAACGATTGGCCAACTCGCTGATGCGCATCACTTGTCTCCGGTGTCATCTGGTTCACGCCGCCTCGTGTCTCGGCCTTGGCTCCCATCGAGCCTCGAAGATTCTAACAAACCGCCAACGGCTTCCATCACCTCGGCCAACACGTGGCTCGTCACATCGATCGCCGTCAACCCGCCTATTCATCGGCGTAGGGCAAGGGTGCACTTGCGCGCCACGCATCGGCTGGATCGAGCATAAACGCACTCTCCGGGTCCGCGATGAGCCTGAGGCTCGCGCAGGCATGAACGCGAACCGCCGGGTCCGTGTGTCGGGCCGCCGCCGCATCGAGCGGGGCAATGGCGTCGTCTCCAAGCATGAGTAAGGCCCGGCTCAGACTGCGCTTGAGGTCTTTGTCGCCGCGGCCCAGCTCGAGAACCAGTTCGCGTGCCAAGGCGGCTCGTTGCCAGGTCGGCACCAGCCCTGCCGCGGTGCGCCACGCAGTTCGTGCCACCTCCGGATCGGGGTCATGTAGATGCCCGCTCGTGATCGCTGACCAGGTTGCGGGGTCGCCGATCTTCGAGAGCGTATGCAGCGCCTGGCTACGCGTTTGCGCCAACGGCGAGCGCAGCTCGTCAAGCAGCAATGGCAAGGTCAGATCCTGCGCATGCCGGGTGAGCGCCCAGGTGAGCATGTCGCGAACGAAGAAATCCGGTTCGACACCGCAACGCTTCACCAGTAGCGTGACCTGGCCTGGATCGGGAGCCGTGCCGGCGCCAAGCGCAGCCGCAAGACGGAGCGAAGCGTCCGGATGCTCGAGTGCCGTGGTCAGTGCGTGACGGGAAGTCGGGGGATAGTGACGGGTCATGAACGCCTCCTCGCCCGACAGTGGACGCCTTGTCACTGTGACAAGGTCAAGCGTTTTCGGGCGAGGGGCGAATTGCACGCCCAGGCAGCCGTTCGTGGGGGCGATCACCGCTTCCTCCGCGGGTGACGGGCGACGGGTGGCCAACAAGCGACGTTCGATTGTTCTCTACATTGGACATCAGTGTGTCCGATCTATGACGCAAGCAGGCCCATACACAGGTAGCCCGGGAAGCCGGTCTGACCGTAAGTCGAGCGGCGAACGTCCCTCCAGAAAACAGCTCGGCTCTCGACGCGCGCCAGCCGCGTCGCCCGCTTTCGCGAGCACGAGCACGAGCGTGCGCGATGCGCAGCTTCCAGCGTCACCATGTCGAATGCGCTTTCTCCAGCTACCGGTGCTCATCGTCGCGCCACCGTTTCAGCGGAGGGCAGGATCGATTTCGGCGCTGCTCAATCCGAATCCCGCCATGCGCGCGCGATGCTCCGGTGAGCCCAGATACGCGCGCAGCTGCCGGTTGACCGCATCGAGCAACGCGCTGTTTTGTCGATTGAACGAGAAGGCGCCCAACGGCGGCCGGTGGTGTATCCGGTCCGCTACCGGTTCGTGCGCGACGGCCTCGAGCAATGCGCCGCCCATCCGCTTCGCCACGATCCGAAGTCCGAGCGCAGTACTGGCGTACGCGTCGACCGTGCCGGCGCGCACCGCGTCGATCGCATCGGCTTGCCGGTCGAACAGGGTGATCTGATGCTCGCTCACGCCCGCGGCTTTCGCCGAGTCGTGCTGTACCTGTCCGGTAATGATGCCAAGACGTGCATCGGGACGCGCGGCAAGCGACGCATAGCCGGTCAGTTGCTTCGGGTTTCCGGCACGAACGAGAAAGCCGTCCGCGATTCCCCACACGGGTACGCTGAACGCGACCATGGCGGCGCGTTCCGGCGTAACGAAGAGCGGAACGTTCATGTCCCAGCGGCCTGCGGCGACACCGGGCAGCAGTTCACTGAACGTCGTAAGGTGAGGTTCGATCCGCGTGACACCGATCGCCCGAAGGATCTCGCCGGCGAGATCGAGGTCGGCACCGGTTGCCGTGCCATCCGGTTCCGTCCATCCAAATGGCGGTTCGTCGAGGTATGCAATCGTTACCTTCATCGCGTCTTCTCGCGAGCAGGGACGGTCGCCGAATCGGCAGCCGATTGCCGACGATTCTAATACTTCGCTCGCAGGACAGGGCCGGCAGCAGCCGGCCCCCATCATGCGACTACCCAGGCCGCACTCAACCCGCCACGTTCCGATTCGCTTCGATCACGGTCAACGCCGTCATGTTCACGATCCGTCGCACGGTCGCGCTCGACGTGAGAATGTTCACCGGCGCATTGACCCCCAGCAGGAACGGCCCGACCGCGACGTTGCTGCCGGCTTCCGTCTTGAGCAGGTTGTAAGCGATGTTCCCTGCATCGACGTTCGGGCACACGAGCAGGTTCGCCGCGCCCTTCAGTGGCGACATCGGCAGCAGCCGCGCGCGCAGCGCTTCATCGAGTGCACAGTCGCCATGCATCTCGCCATCGGCTTCGATATCCGGCGCGTGCGCGCGGATGATCTCGAGCGCCTTGCGCATCTTCACGCCCGACGCCGCGCTGCCCGACCCGAAGTTCGACCGCGACAGCAGCGCAGCCTTCGGCGTGAGGTTCAGCCATTCCATCTGCCGCGCGGCCGCGATCGCGAATTCCGCGATCTGCTCCGCATCCGGGTTGTCGTTCACGTGCGTATCCACGAGCGCGACCGTCCGCTGATTGAGCAGCAGGATGTTCATCGCCGCGTAGGTCGATGCATCGGGCTTCTTGCCGATCACTTCATCGACGAAGCGCAGGTGATTGTGATACTCGCCGACCGTCCCGCAGATCATCCCGTCCGCATCGCCGAGCCGCACCATCATCGCGCCGATCAGCGTCAGGCGCCGGCGCATCTCGACGCGCGCCATTTCCTTCGAGATGCCGTCGCGGCAGCGCAGTTCCCAATACGTGGTCCAGTATTGCGGGAAGCGCTCGTCATATTCCGGATTGGTCACCTCGACGTCCTGACCGAGACGCAGGCGCAGGCCAAACCGCTCGATCCGCGCGAGCAGCACCTCCGGACGGCCGACCAGGATCGGGCGCGCAAGCTTCTCGTCGACGATCACCTGCACCGCGCGGAGCACACGCTCGTCCTCGCCTTCGGTGAACACGATGCGTGCCTTGCCGCCGTCACGCACGAGCTGGCGCGCGGTCGCGAACAGCGGCTTCATGAACGCGCCCGAGTGGTAGACGAACTGCTGCAGCTGCTCGACATACGCGTCGAGATCCGCGAGCGGACGCGTCGCCACGCCGCCTTCGATCGCCGCCTTGGCGACGGCCGGTGCGATACGCACGATCAGGCGCGGATCGAACGGCTTCGGAATCAGGTATTGCGGACCGAACGACACTTCGTCGCCGCCGTAGGCCGCCGCGACGATATCGTTCTGCTCTTCCTGCGCGAGGCCGGCGATCGCGTGAACCGCGGCGATTTCCATTTCGCGGGTGATCGTCGTCGCGCCCACATCCAGCGCGCCGCGGAAGATGTACGGGAAGCAGAGAACGTTATTGACCTGGTTCGGGAAATCCGAGCGGCCGGTCGCGATCACGACGTCGTCGCGCGTCGCGTGCGCGAGTTCGGGGAAGATCTCCGGCGTCGGGTTGGCGAGCGCGAGAATCAGCGGCCGCGCGGCCATCGCCTTCAGCATCTCCGGCTTCAGGATGCCGCCGACCGACAACCCGAGGAACACGTCCGCGTCGCCGATCACTTCGGACAGCGTGCGCGCATCGGTTTCCTGCGCGAAGCGTTCCTTGGCCGGATCCATCAGCGTGGTGCGGCCGCGATAGACGACGCCTTCGATATCCGTCGCCCAGATGTTCGCGACCGGCAGCCCGAGGTCGACGAGCAGGTCCAGGCAGGCCAGCGCCGCCGCGCCGGCACCGGACGTCACGACCTTCACTTCCTTGATCGACTTCCCGACCACCTTCAGCCCGTTGATGAACGCGGCGGCGACGGTGATCGCGGTGCCGTGCTGGTCGTCGTGAAAGACGGGAATCTTCATGCGCTCGCGCAGCTTGCGCTCGACGGTGAAGCACTCCGGCGCCTTGATGTCCTCGAGGTTGATCCCGCCGAAGGTCGGCTCGAGGCCGGCGATGATGTCGACGAGCTTGTCCGGGTCGGTTTCGTTGATCTCGATGTCGAACACGTCGATCCCCGCGAACTTCTTGAACAGCACGGCCTTGCCTTCCATGACCGGCTTGGACGCGAGCGCGCCGATGTTGCCCAGACCCAGCACGGCGGTGCCGTTGGTGATGACGCCCACCAGATTCCCGCGGCTCGTGAAGCGGTGCGCGTTCAGCGGCTCGGCGGCGATCGACTCGCAGACGCTGGCGACGCCGGGGGTGTAGGCGAGCGCGAGATCGCGCTGCGTCACGAGCGGCTTGCTGGCGACGACGGAGATCTTCCCCGGGGTCGGAAACTCGTGATAGTCGTACGCGGCCTGCTGCTGGGTCTCTGTCTGTTTCATGTTGTCGGGTCCGGGCGTGCGCGTCAGGCCAGTCCCGACGCGATCCATGGAGGTGATTCTAGGGATCGGCCATAAGGAGATGATTCTGTTTTAATATCGGTTCATCACTTTTTCATGATGGTGCGGCGGGACGGCAATGACATTCGACGCGAACGACGTGGTCAGGCGGCTTGGCGCGCGCCTGAAGATGCGGCACCTGATGCTGTTGCTGCAGATCCAGCAGCACGGGTCGCTGACGCGCGTCGCGGAGCACATGGCCAGCAGCCAGCCCGCCGTGACGAATGCGCTGTCCGAACTGGAAAGCATGTTCGGCACGCCGCTGTTCGAGCGCTCGTCGCGCGGCATGCGGCCGACCGCGCTCGGTTCGGTCGTGCTCGAGCGCGCGAAGGCGATGCTGAAGGATCTCGACCATCTCGCCCGCGAGATGGAGGCGGTCGCCGCCGGCCATGCGGCGCACCTGCATATCGGCGTGATTCCGTTTATTTCGGGCCAGATGCTGTCGGCGGCGCTCAAGCGGCTGCAGTCCCGGATGGAACGGCGCCTGACCGTGACGATCCACGAAGGCACCAGCGATCAGCTGCTGTTGCAGCTCAAGGACCACAGCGTCGATCTCGTGATCGGGCGCGCATCGTCGGCGATCGATCTGGGGCAGGTCTCCTTCGAAGTCCTGTACCAGCAGCAGCCCCGCATGATCGCGAGCCGGCGGCTCGCAGCGAAACTGGCTCGCACGAAGCTCGACTGGGAGAAGCTGCACGCGCTGGACTGGATTCTCGGCGCGCCCCACACGCCGATGCGGGAGCAGGTGACCGACCTGTTTCTGTCGGCGGGCATCGCGCCGCCCGTGCCGATCGTCGAAAGCTACTCGTCGAAGCTGATCGGCGAAATGATTGCGTCGAGCGACGACGCGGTGTCGATCGTGCCGGCCGATATCGCGGAAGAAATGGTGCGCATCGCCGGCGTGGCGATCGTGCCTTACTCGCTGGTCTGGACGCTGCCGCCCATCGCGCTGTTTACCCGCGCTGCCGAATCGCATGCGCCGACGCGGGATGTGCTCGTCCAGGCGCTGCGCGAGATCTGCAGGGAAACCTACGTCGAAGCGCCGCGATAAGCGTTCGATTGCCGGCCGGTACGCACGCGGCCGGCAACCGCGTCATCCCCGCTTTGCATCGTCCGCCGATGCAGATGGCGTGCTCCGGCGCGCGTGTTGCAATTGCATGGATCGTCATCGTCAACTGCGTCGTCAACCATCACTGGATCGTCACGGCGCATGGCCGGCAACAGAGGCGGCAAGTCCGATGCTGGCACGACTCGATTTCGTCATCAAGAAACGAGCGGCATGGGTGAATTTCCAAATAGTGGTTGTTCATCGAGCGGTGCTTGTCCTACCCTCATAATCGGTCCACAAGGAAGGCTCGCGGCGGCCGCGTACCGTATCGATTCCATCGTCTTTGTCGCTTGTTCCGTCGCAGTTCGGCGGATTATCAACGTCAGACGCGTGCATGTCGATTCGTATGGTATGCGTTGCACCATCGCTGCCGTGATGGCATGGGTTGCCGGCCAACGCATCGGACGGTCGAGACGTGGAGGAGGCGGGCTTG